>WFSE01000040.1 GCA_015486135.1 Lentisphaeria bacterium | reverse complement strand
GAAATTGTAGGGAATGATCCGTGAGTCTGTAATCGGTGATCGGTAGGTCGTTAAGAGGTAGCCTCGCAGAGACGCAGAGAACGCGGAGTTTCTCTATTCGTCCACAACATGGCGTTTCCGCTTGCGGAAGCGGCATCTTCGTGCTCTTCGTGTGCTCCGTGGTGAGATAAATCCAATGCCTACATGGTTAAATTCTTGACTTTAGCGGAGCCTGAGGCTCGGCACGTTTCCGACTTTTTAAGCAAGTCCTATGTTTGGAGTTTTTCATTGGAAAAAGTTTTCCTTTTGCAATGTTTCGAACAATCTTTTCGTCCACAGCGCGTAGCCCTTGTCGGACACATGTATGTCGTCGAAAAACATTGTGTCGGATTCCGCCGCCAGGAATTCGCTGGAGTCTATGAAAATGGCGTCATCGGGCCGGAATCCCAAAGACTTTTTTTCATTTCGGAAAACGCGCGAGTGAAAAAATTCATTTTTTCCTCGCCAACGTGGTCTAAAATGGATTTTTCCCAATCCGTCAAGGAGTTTTTGAAGTAAACCAATGGCTCGAGCACGAAGGCAACCTTGATGCTGTTAGCTACGCAATACGATTTTATTACGTTGATGGTGTGGGAACACATAGTTAGGGGTATATCGTCTCTCGGAGGTTTGGCCAAGGCGACTTGGTCTTTGTAGGGATCTTCGTGTCCGGCGTTCAGGTGGTAGATTATCTTGGCTATTTTTTTCAGGTTGGAAATATTGGCGGTCACCCCAGCGGTCCGGCCCCAGTTTATGAAGGCGCTCGTCTCGCTGTAGCGCGGGTGGTTGCGGTATACGCCTCGGAACCCCTGGGAGGTGTCGTTGTACCCAGTGACGCATATTACGTGTGACGGTTTCAAATCGTCCACCGAGAAGACGAACGACTTGATTTGTTGCGACGATGCGTACATCTGGTCGGCCAAGTTCACTACCGACATCTCCACTCCCTGTTGCTCCAAATCTTTTTGCAATAGGCTGGACGGTATATTTTCGTTGGATGATGCACCGTATCCCCAGGGGAAGGAGCCGCCAACCAGAAGGCATTTGTTCGTTTTCCAAGCCGCCGCCGGCCCGCACCGGAGTCCGAACTCATTGGTGGAGATGGTTTTCAGTGTGACATTCGGACGGGCGCGCCAGTCGAACAGCGGGTGGAACATATATCCCAACCACCCGCTCTTTATGTCCTTCAGCACCTGCCGCGCGGTGCCGGGATCGTTGAACGCGTCGCTATCCCATCTACTCATGCCGGGGCATTTCCCTTTTTGTCTTGAATCATTGTCGCCAAATCGAAAAGATTCGTGACGGTTATTATGTCGCTCGAATTTATGCTAATTCCGAATTTCTCCTCCATCAGGCTCCAAAGCAGCACAATGCCCAAGGAATCCCATTCGGGGATTTCTTTCGGTGACGAGTAGGGGGTTAATTCCTCTTTAGGCGCGTTGAACGCCTTCGCCACCAACGATGTCAATTCATCCGCGATTTTCGCGGATACGCCCAAGTCGTCGAAGGTAAGGTTCGTTTTTGGGGCTTCCGAATCCCTCATTTCGAAGTATTCATCCCGCAGCATGCCGACAAAAAACATATCCTTCCATTCCCCTTTGAAAAGGAGGTGCTTTCTGTGTTTGCCTTCCAGGGTGAAGCCCAGTCGTAGGAGAGAGGGGAGGGATCGGGGATTAGGACCTTCACCCCAGATTTTATGTAGCAAAAGTTCTTCGAAAGCGTATTCCATAACGAGTTTCATCGCTTCCGTGGAATATTCGGTGCGGGGTTGGAATTCCTTGAAAATCAGACGTCCGAATTCGGCGGTGCGCTGAATCCAATCTATATGCAACGCTATATTGCCAACGTGCTCGTCGTTTTTGGTGTCGCAGATGGCGAAGATGGCGTGTTCATGATTATTGACTTCCTCCCAGTATTTCCTCAACGTCTGCTGGCTTTGTGGGAAGCGTCCTTGCGCGGTGTAAAACTGGACCTCTTGGTCCATCATGTTGTCGAGGTATCGTTTGCTTTCAATATCCGCTTGGGTTATCGGTCTCAAATAGACTGTCTCGTTAAATTTGAAAGCTCTGGATGGGGCTTCGGTTTGCGAGAACTGGCGGATGCGTTGGGTGGGTGGAAGTTCCTCGCATGCCTTGGCGATGGACTTCAGATGTTTGCGCTTGTAATAGCCACGGCTTATTTTGAAGTTGTCGCTCTCGAATGTCTTGTCGATAGGGTAGAAGCGAGTTGGGATTTTATATCTGGGGAGTTTTCCCAGTAGCGACGCGCGGATTTTGTCCTCGTCGAATTTGGCCCCGGTAGCGCAGGCGACATACGCTATTAAGTCCTCGCCTAGGAGGTCGTGGGGGATTCCGAACGCCACGGCGTTGTCCACACCAGGAAGGGATATGATTGCCTCTTCCACTTCCAACGGGGCGATTTTAAATCCCCCCCGGTGGATCAATTCCGAGTTCCGCCCCACGATGAATAGATACCCGTCGTCGTCCAAATAACCGATATCCTCGGTGAACAACCTTTCACCTTCCAATCGCTTGGCCTCGCTTTGGATATCGTCAAGATACCCGGCGGCCACGCATTTGCCGGAGATTACCACTTCGCCTGTTTTTCCGGTTGGCAGGGAATTCCCTTTTTTGTCCACAATCTCGACATTAATACCATTGAAAGGTTTTCCTGGGGTGTTGATGTGGGAATCGTCTCTTTCCTCAGGATGATTGAGGAACACTCCAGTGGTAGTCTCCGTAAGGCCATAGCCTTGTGCGATTTTGACCCCGAACCTTTTCTCGAACTTTTTAATCATCTCCAGGGAATGTGGAGCGGAGGCGCTTCCAATAAATGAAAGGTTGCGTAATTTTCCCTTGTCCGGGGCGTTCCCCGCTGACAATAGAGTGGATATTATGGTTGGAACGACTTGGACGAATCCTATGTTCCTGTCTATAATCGTATCCCAAAACGTTTCCAATTCGAATTGCTTTTGCAGATGGACGGTTGACCCGCCTAAGAATGGCACCAATATCCCCCGATAGAGGCCGGAAGCATGGCATACTGGGAGGAGGCAGAGATGATTGATTTCGTTTGGGAAGTGATATCCATCGGCCATGGCCTTCCACGAGAACAGCATGTTTTTGCGGCTAATTAGAACCCCTTTGGGTTTGTCCGTGGAGCCCGATGAAAATG
>WFSE01000039.1 GCA_015486135.1 Lentisphaeria bacterium | reverse complement strand
TTGACTCCATTTCTCTCGCCCTACGAGGCACGCCATTCATTCCCGATCGGGTTTGAAAACTTCCGCCCCTTGGTTCTATTAACCCTAGTAGGTTTTGTCTTTTCGCATCTTTATCCCCTGTGCTCGCTGGGGGGGGGGCTGAACTGTAACACTATTCCTAAAAAAGCATTTTCAGATCAACAAATAAGTTTTTTCACGGATTTATTAAACAAAAATATAAAAGAAAAAACTCCTAACAAAATCGCATCAGGTGACCCTGAACAGCGTTGCGATTTCTCTAAAGATTAAATAGCAAATAAAGGTTTCAGGTGGGTCGTTAGTTTTACCGGCTATCAGTTCAGGGCACCTGTGCTGTATGTTGGCAAAAAACAAAACATCTGCTATATTACAGTATTAGACTGTCAAGAATATTAGGACAAAGAAATGCGGAAAGTATATATAGAAACCAGTGTTGTGAGTTATTATGTTGCTGAACTATCAGATAACATTACAGTTTCAGCACATCAATTAGCGACAAGAAGAATGTGGGACATTCTATCATTACACAAAGTCTATATTTCAGATACAGTCATTGAGGAAGCTTCCAAAGGGAATCCATTGTTAGCGGAAAAACGACTGATGACAATGACTGAATTTTCTATTTTACCTGTTAATCAAAATGTGAAAATACTAGCTGATAAATTTTTAGAACATCAGGTAATACCAGAGAAATGCCCTGAAGATGCTCTGCATATAGCAGTTGCCGCTATTAACGGAATTGACATAATAGTAACTTGGAACTTTAAGCACATAAATAATCCTTTTATATACAAAAGAATCGAGAAGATTATTCAAGATGCAGGCTATATTGCCCCAGTGATGTGTTCACCCGAAGAATTTATAGGAGAGAATGATGAATGACCCAATTGTAAATGAAGTACGAAAATACCGTGATGAACATTCAAAAAAATTCAACTATGATTTAGATGCGATTGTAGCTGATTATGAAAGCAAACATAACGACTATGTTGCAATGCTGGCAAATATTAAAAAGAATAAATGCCAACCTGTCGATTCATGTAATCAGCCGACCGCTTCGCTATTGGCTGATACATGAGCTTTGTGTTCGCTAAATAAAAATGAATAAAGAAATATCAGAATTTGAAGAAAAAAAGATTATTGAAGTTGCAGAAAAACGATTAGCAATAAAAAAACAACTGCGTCTAATTCCATTGGTTTATGCTTTTTTCAGTTTCGGCTTATTCTTTATTGCAGCCAATAAAATTATTTACAAGTTACAGACTTTTCCTCCAGAAGAAATTACAAAAGGTTTTCTTGCAGGTTTTACTTTATCAATACTAGCATCTACGTTTGGGATTATGGGAGCCATTGCATTAACAAAAGCTTTGATCGGCTTTGCAGATGAATATCAAACTGAAAAATTACTGATGATTTATCATAGCAGGCTATACGGAAATAAGACCATTATTAACCTGTCCCTAAGTTGACCATCATTGTTTTTTGTCGTCATCATTATCACCATTTTTGCAGGTGTTTTTAGAAATCCATGGCGCATACATCCACCAAATTTCCAATGTCAAAGCGGCAATAGATGTTGAATAGATATTCTTTTCTTTTTCTGTGAAGTCCAACCTTTGGTTGTTCGCTTTCAGGAGATTCCATTCCCCCTCCTTTTGCTGAGTGGAATTCGCAAATTTTGTATATTTCTTACTCCATATCGCCCATTTTTTCCCTGTCCCGCGATGTCCGTCGTAAATATCACGAGTCATAAAATATGTTGATAATACCGGGAAATCAAAGGATTCATTCATTACTTTATCATCGATGCAACCTTCTATCAGTTTTAGTGACGTTTGCGTTTCAGGTGCGTTCCTGTGGCCACAACGTATCAGGGCGCAAGTCGCGACAGTAGTCGCTAATTGGGAAATTTTATTATCGTTGGCAGTTAACGTGAATCCCCCAAGTGATTTATTGTAAAATTTTCGGATTAGATATTTTGCCGCTTGATGAGTGGCTCTTTTTATCTTCTTTTCCTGTGCTGGATTATCATTTGTAGATCCGCCTTTATATGCGCAAATCAAGGTCAGAATATTTAAGGATTGGGAAAACGCATTATCATTGGACAGCTTTAATATAGGATCTCTTTTGTAGGTGAACTTCCCATTTGGATTTTGGTGCTCAATCATATCCGAAATAACATCATCTAATATGTGTTTCAATTTGGGTATTCTTGTGCTGCGATAATAGCGCGCTATTGCCAAATCAAGGATGGCATGATTTTGTTTTTTGTCGTAGATGCTATATGCTCTTTTCAGTGCGCGCCTAACGGATTCCCCGAATTCTAGAGAAGATGGTGTCTCGCCATGACTGTCATATGCTAACAAGGCAAGCCCAAGAAGAAGCGGCTCATTTGCTTCTTCCCCCCAGCCTCCGCTCATGTTTTGATTGTCCTTAAGCCATAGTACTCCTTTGGTTGCGGGACAGACAGGATATTTAGGGGGGGCATCTTCCGTTTTTGTTGAAGAGCATCCAATCGTCAATAGCACAAGAAGGAAGCAGTGCGCGTATAAGGCTCGTTGGATAATTGCTAAATGCTTAATGCTCATCGGGTCAACCTCTTTCTCGCAACTCCCTGGCTGGGGTTTGTCATGAAAACCAAGTGGATT
This sequence comes from Lentisphaeria bacterium, assembly GCA_015486135.1. Taxonomy (GTDB): domain Bacteria; phylum Verrucomicrobiota; class Lentisphaeria; order Victivallales; family JAADHT01; genus WFSE01. The sequence goes on along the minus strand of WFSE01000039.1, from coordinate 9,836 downwards.
TTACTTTTACGACTGTCCACTTGCCACCTTTTTTTTCTAAAAAATAGTTGTATCCTTGGCCTGTATGCATGCGCCATATTACGCTGCACTCAACAAAAACATGATTTTCGTCAAATGGAGTCACTCCGTCAATAGAATAAAACAATGCATCCCTGCTATCTAGCGGGTAGCGACCATTAAATGCCTCGGGCTTATAGTCCTTCTGCTTGACAAAAGGAGACCGCACTGGAGGCTTGCAGTCTTTGAATCGTGAAAAAAAATTCTCATTCAATGGAGAGTTAAGGTGAAGAGACAAAAATCTAATATTAAGCTTTAAAGGCCGGGTAACCGCGGCTTTAAGTATATATCTAAATGCGGCTTCATATATATCTTCCAGTTCACTGTCTGGGATGGCTTTTTGTTGGTTGTTTACGATGTATTTTTTATCATCCATCCAGGATTCTCGGAACTTATAGCTACACTTCATCCCTTTTTTTACCGCTATGTCAACTAAGTAAAAATTGAGACTCTCAGAATATTCTCGATACAAAGAGGGTTTGATACAATAATAAACGTCAGAAGAATCAGGCGAGTCCCACTCCATTCCTATAAATATTAAATCTTTTGCCTGAATTAAATTGGGTATTCTGGATTTTATAATTCTGGCAACATAAACATTCGTGTCGTCAGACTCTTCTATTGCTTCCGTGGTGGGAATATCGCCTGGGGTATCCAAAAATTCTTTGGTTGTCCTAATTTCCCCTTTTGCTATATACGCGTCAGCAACACTTTTAATCTTATCAACATTTTTTTCGATAAGCGTATCTCTTGTTATCTTAAGATTCCGCGCAGCGTTATAACGATGGGAAGATACTTTGCATTTGCCTTTAGGGCTTACCTCGATCTCCAGAATGCCGTATTCGACATAAGCTTTGTTATCCGATATTGAGAATCGGATTTCCTTCGGACTGATAAATCGGGGTTTCTTGTTGTTTTTCCAGGACGGGTCGTTCATATCCCGCCGGACTTTTCCAGAAGAGATATAATTATTAGCGTCGCGCAAAATGTCGGCGAGAGTTTTTTGGGGCAAGGTCGCCGTCGGGCTTTTGCATCCGGAAATTCCAAGTATGAATAAAAAACACAAGGATATTATCAAGTTTTTCATTTCAACACCTAGGTTTGGGGCTAGGGGATTCGGGGTTCCCCCAAAAATGTCAAAAATCGATGACCTACAACGCTAACATTCTTGATGTCTGTTGTCAAGACTTCGTCGAGGCGGGAAGATAAGGACCATCGTAAATGCCATCACCCTTTTTTGCGTAAATCGCACGAAGCGGGCATGCCACGCCGTGACTTTGTGAAGGCGGGGGGTGAATTCGTCGGATATCCGGGGGCCCAAGCATCCGTGTTTATCCGTGTCCATCCGTGGTTTTCTTCTTCTATTCCTCGCAAAGACGCGGAGATAACAAATCCAAAACTACAACCCCTACATTTTCTACATGGTAAAAATTTCCCCTTTTCCCGTGCAAACACTTGATTTCTGATGATGGCATCATAAATTATCGACTATGCGATATAAGAAAAGACATTTGAGCGCCAAGTTGGAGTTGCTGGTAAAGCATTTTCCTGTCGTTGTTGTTTCCGGAGCTCGGCAAGTTGGCAAAAGCACGTTGCTGAAGCATCAATTTTCCGATTGGGATATTGTTGTTTTCGATCCGGTGGTCGATGTGGGTAACGCCCGAGTAGACCCAGAGCTTTTTCTAGCCAACCATCCGACTCCACTGGTTTTGGATGAGATTCAGTACTGTCCCGAAGTAGTGTCGAGCATCAAACGGCTGGTGGACTCCAGAAATGAGAAAGGGTTGTATATCCTGACCGGATCCCAGCAGTGGTCGGTCATGAAGTCGATTGCTGATTCTCTTGCCGGACGCGCCGCTTTTATCGACCTCGAGGGATTTTCCCTCGCGGAAATCGCGGAATGCGACGGGACGCGGCCTTGGCTTGCCGATTATTTGGACGACCCGTTCGCGTTTGTGGAGAACCGGGCTCGGCATCGATTGTCTCTTGATAGAACTTTGTACGAGCTGTTATGGCGTGGAGCGTTGCCCGAAGCCTGCGCGCTTCCGGAATCCGTTATCGACGAGTTTTTCGCCTCTTATTTGAGGACATACATAGAAAGGGATGTCAGATTGATGCTTGCTGTTGACGACTGGCAGCAGTTTGGTCGTTTCGTGCAGTTGGCGTCGGCGCTTTCCGCGCAAGAGATCAATTTCAGCCAATTGGGGCGTGAAATCGGAGTCACGCCACAAAGCGCCAAAAGGTGGATTGGCGTGTTGAAGGGCACTTTCCAGTGGTTCGAAATACCGGCGTACCACTCCAACGCCATCAAAAGGATTTCCTCGAAACCGAAAGGGTACTTCGCCGATACCGGCTTGCTGTGTCATCTGAACAGAATAACCTCGCCAAAAGCTTTGAGCGGGCATCCCTTGCTTGGCGCTATCTTCGAGACGGCCGTTTGCGCGGAACTACGGAAAATGATATCCCGCATGGATCGCAAACCTCAGATGTTCCATTGGCGTTCGCATAGCGGCGGCGAAGTGGACTTTTTGCTGGAAAGAGACGGAACGCTTTTTCCAATCGAGGTGAAAGTGTCCAGTCGTCCCTCAAAAAAGGACTCCCGGGGATTCAAGTCGCTATGCGAACATTACCCGTCGAGTGAAATAGCGCCGGGACTTGTTATCGCTCCCACCGCGGCGTTCGAGAAAATCGCGGACAACGCCTCCGCCGTCCCCTGGGATATGCGCGAGTGAATCCGTGTCCATCCGTGGTTTTCTTTTTCTATTCCTCGCAAAGACGCGGAGAAAACAAATCCGAAACTCTAAACCCGAAATCCTAAACAAATTCAAATTTTCAAATGCCACTATTAACCTGTCCCTAAGCTCTCCTGAAAACGTCGGATCGTGATCCCGCTCCCTTTTCGCGCTTTTCGCAGTTCCCCTTCCGCCTCTTAGCATTTGTCCACCTAGTCCACTTCGTCTACCGCCCCCCCCGACACCGTTTCTTCTATGGTTCCTGCACCCGTTTTTTGCCCTTGAAATCCGAATCCATTTTAGGGTCTATTTTAAACAAACAGTGGAGCGGTTTTTCCCAAAAAATATTCTCGGCCAATATCATCCCGTTATTGAAGAGGCGGATATTGGAAGAGCGTAGCAATTTTTTTGTTTCCGGGCTCATTGAAAGCTCGAAGCGCTGGTTCGACGAGGTTATGACGAAAAACTGCATCAACTCCGGCTTGGGAGGGGGGAGAGAACTCACGTAAGGTGAAATTGTTCTGCGATCCTCGCGATATTCCTGGCATACGACTAGTGCGAGTGCCCCCTCGGTATCTCCAATTCCGGGAATTATCTTTATATCTCTTCCGTCCGTCATATAATATTTTCTCTCGCTTGGCTTAATTGGCTTCAAAAGCTTCACGCCTTGGAGAATATTCCATTTCTTATCCCTTTTAGAATCATAAACAAACGCATCCATGAGCGATAAGTAGGGAGGGAAATACGTTTTTGACGGGTTGATAATCTCTGAATAGACGCATAACCCCGATTTCAAAAGGCAGGCATCCCTTATATCGGTGGCGATCAGTTTCAGTTCCGCTCCACTCACGCGCGGCGCTATCCATAGTGAGTCTGAGATGTACATCGCCCAGTCGCTTCTCAGCATCGCTTTCTCCAGGTAGAAAGACTTAATGTCGGCATGGTTCAGAACCGCGGATCCATGCGACGACACGCCAATAATGCCGGAATCCCCCTCGATGAGCGTGGAATTCAAATACCGAAAGCGTGGCTCGGGTAGCATGTGGGGATTGTAAAAGTCGGGGAAAAACCCGGGAATCTTATTGCCGGACTCCATATCCAACCCCGTGAATACCATTTTCGTGAAGAACCACCCCACTTTTTCTTTAAAAACCGCGATCTTATGGTCGGGTGTGAAATATAGTGGATCGCAGGGTGGCGCGGCCTTCGTCTTGCCGTTCTTCAAACTCATCCATTGGTCGTCGTCGTCGGAAATCCTAAGCAACACCGATTGAGCTGACTCCGATAGCAGCACATATTCAATAAGGGGAATATCGGAAAAGTAGTCCAACACCGGCCTAGGATGATAAAACAAGATTAATTTCCCCGTTTCCACATTCACTGCGACCGGTCCGCGCGACTCCGAATTCAAGAACAACCACGGAAACGCCCCAAACACGAATCTCACATCCTCTATCCCTTTTAACGACGCGGCGAGACGGGGCTTCGCGTCCTTGCCCGGATCAAGTAGGTGAATATCCGACCCCTTTCTCAACGCTATCACGGGAAAAGAGAAAGAGACGAACACGTCGTCCCAGTCGCGCAGTTCCAGAACTTTTTCCAGCCGGGCTTGACGGAGCTTGGGGGCTTTGCACACCGGAATATCCGGCTTTTGGAGGTCCTCATCATCCCCCAGTGCGAGATGCGAAGAGAAAATAAGTAGGAACGTCAAACATGCGAAGCGAAAAAGTGCCATTGCAAACTCCCACATGGATTTAACTCACGGAAATACGCTAGGGCCCACTGAATAATTGTCAAGAGCTTTTTGTTTCGCAAAAATCCTTTCCCCCTCTTGAATGACATCCGTGTCCATCCGTGGTTCAAGGCCACTATTAACCTGTCCCTAAGCTTCTTTTTCCTCGCAGAGACGCGGAGGGCGCGGAGTTTTTTTCTCTTCCCCACAACATGCCGGTTCCGCATGCGGAAGCGGCATCTTCGTGCTCTTCGTGAGCTCCGTGGTTGAATAACTCTTAAGAATACGGGCCTGTCGCCTACAGCGTTGGTCTTGTCTCCAGCCTGTTCCCGCATGCTTTCGGAGACTCCTTTTAAAAAAAGCTGTTTTTCACCACTGAGAACGGAGCTGAAAAATGCTCGTAAAGAAGAAAAAGCGATGTTTCCTTCTCCCTATCCGTGTTTATCCGAGTCCATCCGTGGTTTTCTTCTTCTATTCCTCGCAAAGACGCAGAGAAAATCCCATTCGTGTTGATTCGTGTCCATTCGTGGTTCAAGGCTCTTGTTGGTCAGTCTCTACTTTTTTCCCCACAAAGCGCTGACCGGGACCGCATGCAAATCAGGTCCGAACGGCAGAGTCCTGTCGCCGTCGTAAAAGAGAATGCCGCCCCGCCATGTTTTCCTTTTTGTCGCGGACCGCAATTTAATCAGGCCTCTGAAATCTTTCTCCACAACCGTGGCGGCTGCTTTTACTTCAATGCCGGCGATGCCGCCTCCGTGCTGTTCAATAACAATGTCAACTTCGTACTGGTCTTTATCTCTAAAATGATGAAAGCCAAGTTCAGCCTCACCCCAGGTCGCTTGGCGGCGCAATTCGTTGTGAACAAAGCTCTCAAGCAGATGCCCCATCATCGCGCGATCCGCGTCAAGCTGTTCCGGGGTTGCTCCGAGCAGAACGCCCGCCAGTCCTGTGTCGGCGATATGCACCTTGGGGGTTTTGATTAACCGTTTGCCCAAATTGCTCTGCCATGGCTGTAGAACATCAATCAGAAAAATGTTGGTAAGCAATGTGAAATAGCTGGCGGTTGTCGGACGGCTGATTTGAAAGGGGGCTGCGATTCGGCTCATATTTAGCAATTGCGCGCTTTGTCCGGCGACAAGGCGCAGTATATCGGGGAGAACTTTTAGGTTGTGTATTTTGCCGAAATCGCGGATATCCCTCTGAATCATTGTGGAGATGTAGTTGCGGTACCACTGCCTTTTTCGTTGTCGGTTATGGCGCTGAAGCGGTTCGGGGAACCCTCCGTCAAGCAGAATATCCCCCAATTTTCTTCCCAGTTTGCCCTCATGCGGGAATGTGTGGTCACCTTCCATAAGGCGCGATAGGAACGAGGGGGCGGCATTTTCGATCTCGCATCGCGCCAGGGGGCGCAAATTAAGCACCTCCATCCGCCCCGCCAGCGAGTCGGCCAGTTTCGGTAGTAGCAGTATATTCGCGGAACCGGTAAGCAGGAAACGCCCTGGCCTACGGTCGTTATCCACGCTTTGCTTGATGGAACTGAAAAGTTCGGGAACATGTTGTACTTCATCCAAGATCACATGTTCCTCGAGGCGGTCCACAAAACCGACCGGATCCGCTTTTGCCGCCGCAACAAGATTGACATCGTCAAAGCTCATATAGCGGTAACCGCGTCTTTCCCCGATCAGTTTCGCAATCGTTGTTTTCCCGCACTGACGAGGGCCGTGGATAACCACCACGGGCGTGTCGTCCAGAACCTCTTCCAAGCACCTTTGCATAAATCGTGGATAACGCATTGTCTTCATGATGGAATTAATCTACAGGATGTTCGTCCAATTGCAAGTTTAGGCATCGTCCAATTGTAAATTTAGATGTAGTCCAATTGCAAGTTTAGGCATCGTCCAATTGTAAAAACCCTACTTGGGGCACTGCTTTATGCCAGGCTTTCAGCCTTGGTTGAATTTTGTGTTCACGCATCCCTAGGTTGCACCCGGGGCTGTGGAATTTCGGGGCTTTGCCCCTGAGCCGGGGCATACCCGGCAAGCAGTAGGAGTGAAACTCCGGCATTCCATAGCCCCAAACAGCGACTGGGGGTTCAAGATCGCCATGCTGCAAAGGGGGTGAAACCCCGACATAATGATATCAAACATATCCGTGTCCATCCGTGGTTCAAGGCCATTATTAACCTGTCCCTAAGCTTCTTTTTCCTCGCAGAGACGCGGAGGGCGCGGAGTTTTTTTCTCTTCCCCATAACATGCCAGTTCCGCGACGCGGAAACGGCATCTTCGTGGGCTTCGTGCTCTTCGTGGTGAGATAATCTTAAAATACAGATATGCCGCCTACAACATTGGCATTGCGCGCAGCATGTTTCCGTGCCCACCTGGCTGTCTATTTAAAGACTTCTTTTTAGCATAGAGATCATGAAGCCCATCCTTCCGTTCGCTCCGCGAACCCTTTCCGCCTTCACAAAGTTACGGCGTGACAAGGCGGGCTTTGCGGAAGGACTTTCAGCGGCATCACGGCATCACAGACTCACCATACCATGCCGATTCCGCGGAGCGGAAGCGGCATGTTCTTTCTCCGCGCTCTCCGCGTCTTTGCGAGGGAATCTCTTCTTCCATCTTGCTTCTCACAGACTCATCCTCCGTCGCCCTCCGGGCTATGGAGGACAGGCGGACTCACGGCCCTCTCGGAGCTTGACGCGGAAAGGGGCGCGGGATAATGTGTTCCGGGCAGTATAGCTATAAAACCGGCGGTTCGAATGTTCACTGGGCTTATAGAAAAAACAGGCGTGCTGAAGTCCCTCGGCGGAGGGACGGTGGCCATCGGGGTCGAACGCCAGTTCGATGACTTGACGCGTGGCGACAGCATCGCGGTGAACGGAGTCTGCCTGACGCTCGAACGATTCGATGATAACACGCTCTCCTTCCACACGCTCGACGAGACGTTGTCCCGGAGCGGTTTGGCGGTGCTGGGAGTCGGGGCTAAGGTCAACCTCGAGCGCGCAATGTCCGCGAACGGCAGGTTCGGCGGGCATTTCGTGACCGGCCATGTCGATGCGGCCTCGCCGGTGGCGGAATGGCGCGATGTCGGGGCGGACCGCGAATTGCGCGTGGCGCTTCCCGAAAGTGGACGCCCATTGGTTTTCGAGAAGGGAAGCGTGGCGGTGGACGGAGTGTCTCTGACGATAGTCGATGTCGGCGAGGACTTCTTCAGCGTCCACTTGATCCCGGAAACTTTGTCCTCCACAGCATTGAGATACCGGCATGTCGGCGATTTGGTGAATCTGGAATTCGATGTCTTGGCGAAATGCGTGAAGCATCAGCTCGCGCATATAAATTCGTCCGGCGAGGGCGCGACCTTGGACGCGCTTAGAAACGCTGGATGGGAGGACGCTTGATGTTTATGGGAAACTATGTGTTCGTGGCCGGAATAACCGACGTGTCGTATGCGTTTTTCAGGAGCGACATAGTCGGACAGGCCATTGTCGTGTTCCTGTTCTTCGGCTCGGTGTTCGCTTGGACAATCATGATCGAGAAGGCGCTGGCGCTCAAAAAGGCGAAGAGGGCCTCGTTGAAATTCGCCCGGGCTTTCAGGGAGGGGCAAAGACTGGACCAACTGTTGGTGCTGGCTAACGGATTGGATGGCCCGGTCCCCACCGTGTTCAAACACGCCATAGCCAAGCTGGACGAACTTAGCGGAAGGACGCGACGGCGCGGCGATGACTTGACCATGGTCGAAATCGAGGCCGTCAGAAGCGCGCTCGAACGCGCCGTGGCGGACCAGATTCTGCAACTCGAGGATAAAATAGGCTATTTGGCGATAGCCGTCAGCGCGTGCCCCTTCTTCGGTCTCTTTGGGACGGTCTGGGGGGTCATGGTGGCGTTTTGCGGAATGGCGTCCAAAGGGCGCGCCGACATCGGCGCCATCGCCCCGGGGGTCAGCGGGGCGTTGCTCACCACCGTTGTCGGCCTGTTGGTGGCGATACCATCCCTTATCGGGTACAACCTGCTGACAAACACCATACGGCAACTGACCGTCCAGATGGATAATTTCGTGGAGGAGTTCATGGCCCGGATAAAACTCGGAGAACTGGACTGATACCGGAGGAAACCAAGCAACCACCAACTAGAGCTTGCTGAAAAAGTCGGAAACGTGTGCCGAGCCTCAAGCGCCGCTGGAAATTCTAAGCCCGAAATGAGAAATCCGAAACAAATTCAAAATGGGAATGATTCAAATCCAAAATAATACGACATCAGAAATGCTCGGGACGTTTGGTTTCGAGCATTTGATTTTTGAAAATTCGAATTTGTTTAGGATTTCGGATTTCTTATTTCGGATTTTCACGTGTGCTTGCCAATTATTCAGTGAGCCCTGAACAGGTAATGGAGGAATCCAACAGTGTCCACGCCACGACGCAGATCGCAACTCAAGGCAATCGACGAGATCAATATGACCCCGTTGATCGACCTCACGTTCCTCCTGCTTATCATCTTCATGATAACGGCGCCCTTGCTGGAGTACGGCGTGGACGTCTCGCCCCCCGCGATGAACGCGTCCCCCATAACCGACGAGAAAAGCGTCGTGGTAAACCTGAACAACCGCGGCGAATTCACCCTTGACGGCGCGGTGATGTCGGCCAACGCCATCACCGCGGCCCTCGCGGCGAAGAAACAAGAGAAAAGCGATGTGTCAGTCATGCTCCGCGCCGACGGCGCTAGACCATACCAAGAAGTAATCAACCTGATGAAGGCCGTCAAGGCCGCCGGAATAACCAATATCTCCCTAGTCACCCAAGCGGAGGACTAGGGACTCTTTCTGCGCCAACATCTGGCAAATGCAAATAAGCGAAAACATATAAGAGTTATTAACGGAAAACTTGGATTGTCAACTCCGGAAATAGTTACACCGATGGAATTATTCAAAGAGGATGAAAAGTGACCACCAACGAAATCCTTGAAGAAAAACGGAAGGTTCAGAAACGTTTATCAGAGCAAGCTGGCAGCATTCGCGACTACCTCGTCAATGCCCATCGGGCCGCTGAAAATCTTTTGCAAAAAGAATGCAAGGTCGAATATCCAAAATTTTCCGATCCAAAACCAAGTGCACTCTCGGAAAATCCAGCGAAATACGCAACAAAGCCAGAAAAACAGGATTCGAAATGAATATTACAGACATAAAATAGTCGCTACCCCCCTACTAGTAAAGCGTCTTTTTATTCCGGTTCTGGCTCCTCTAGATTTTCCCTATAATATTTTGTTAAAGAATTAAATTTGTCCACATATTTTTTAATCTCCTTTAGCCTCGCCCCTTGTCCC
>WFSE01000038.1 GCA_015486135.1 Lentisphaeria bacterium | reverse complement strand
TTCCCGAGGTTTTTTTTCAAGACTTTTTTTACCGCAAAGATCACGAAGCTCACCCTTCCGCAAAGCCCGCCTTGTCACGCCGTAAGTTTACTGGAGGCGGATAGGGTTCGCGGAGCGAACGGAAGGGCAAACCACTTACCTTGCTTTCTTTGCGCTCTCCGCGTCTTTGCGAGGCTAAACCATTCGTGCCTTCGTGTCTTCGTGTGAAGCACCCCTAAAACACACAAACGTGTGCTTGCCAATTATTCAGCAGGCTCTAGTGTAGGGTTTACTGAAAAAGTCAAGAACGGGTCAGTGGCTAGGCAATAAGCCGACGGTGTGCTTCGCACTCCGAGGCGAAATTAACGCCGCCAATGGCTCGGTATTGGCTTTCCTGGAATTGGCAAGTGCCTCAAAGTGAAGAGGAAACATTAGTCGACTCCAAGGGCTTTGGGAGAATCACGCCCAAAACCTTGGAGATGACCCCATTTAAAGACATTTAAGCCAATGACAATAAAGCACTTGCCAATTGTTCAGTGAGCCCTAGTGTAGGGGACTGCGCTAGATTTCAATCAAAACGCTGGAGGTGCGCTATGTTTAATGTCAATGAAGTTTTCGAGGTGGCGGAGCAGATAGAGAGGAACGGCAAGGCGTTCTACGAGAAAGCCGCTTCCATTGCCCGGGACGAGGAGAGCAGGAAATTCCTGTTGGATTTGGCCGCGATGGAGGACGACCACGAGAGATATTTCGCGGCGTTGAAAGGACGTTTGGCATCCGGTGAGGACGATCCCCTGGACCGTGACGGCGTGGCGCTGTCCTACATTCAGTCGATGGTTGACGGAGAGGTGTTCCTGAATCTGAAACCCATGGCGGATACCCTTTCCGGCGAGGAGACGATGGAGGAGATAAAAAAACTCGCCATCGAATTCGAGAAGAATACCGTCGTCTATTTCGCCTCGCTAAAAAACGCCATGAGAACGGCGGAAGACAAAAAGGCGATAGAGGAATTGGTGAACGAGGAATTGCGCCATGTGGCCATTCTGACAAATTGGGACGTTTTGGGAAAATAATTCCAGTGAAAGGAACGGGAATATGGGTGGCCATTTAAGAGCGGTCAAGATATCGGATTCGGTCTATTGGGTCGGGGCCATAGACTGGGGATTGCGGGAGTTCCACGGATACGCCACGTCCAGGGGCTCCACTTACAACGCCTACTTGGTGATGTCGGAAAAGCCGACACTTATAGACACCGTGAAAGCGCCGTTCAAGGACGAGATGATGGCGCGGATAGCCTCCGTCATCCCTCCGGAGAAGATAGACACCATAGTATCGAACCATGCCGAGATGGACCACTCGGGCGCGTTGCCGGCGGTGGTCGCCGAGGTGAAGCCATCCCGGGTGCTCGCGTCCCCGATGGGAGTCAAGGCGCTTACCGCGCATTTCGCGCCCGATTTCGAGATCATGCCTGTCAAGAGCGGTGAGAGCGTGGACATTGGTGGCATGACCCTGTCGTTTATCGAAACCCGGATGCTCCACTGGCCGGACAGCATGTTTTCCTTCCTGGAGGAGGAGAAGGTTCTTTTCTCGCAGGACGCCTTTGGCCTTCATTTCGCCACGTCAAAGCTGTTTGCCGACGAGAACGATATGTCCGTCGTCTTCCACGAATCGAAGAAGTATTACGCAAACATCGTCATGCCCTATGCCAAGAAGGTTCAGGCTCTTCTCGCGGATGTCGCGGAATCGGGCTTGGCGCCCGACATCATAGCCAGCGACCATGGTCCGATATGGCGCGGGGAGGGGATTGCCACCCCGTTGAAATGGTACGCTGAATGGGCGTCGGGGAAACCGTCCAGAAAGGCGGTGGTGATATACGACACGATGTGGGGAGCAACCGCCAAGATGGCGGTCGCAGTTTGCGACGGATTGCGGGACGCCGGCGTCGAGGTGGCGGTTCTGCCCTTGGCCTCGTTCAGCCGGAGCGATGTGGCGACCGAGATTCTAGGCGCTGGCGCGGTGCTCGTCGGCTCTCCGACCATCAATAACCAGATATTCCCATCCTTGGCGGACACGCTGACGTATATCAAAGGCCTAAAACCGGCCAATCTTGTCGGTGCGGCCTTCGGGGCCTACGGGTGGAGCGGAGAGGCCGTGAAACAACTCAATGGGATATTGACCGATATGGGCGTGGACCTTGTCTCCGAAGGGGTCAGGGCGTTTTACACGCCCACGGCCGAGGTTCTGGAGCAGTGCCGCCTGTTGGGCGCGGAAACCGCGAAGCGTCTTACCGCCAATTGACTGTTTTTGCGCCGCCATTTGAAAAAACATCCGTTTTTCTTGCCAACGCGGTTTGACAATCACCTTGCGGACAATATAGGAAGGAAACGCCGTCATCACGGTGTCCGTCTGGGAGAAGTGTTTTGGCGTCGACGCGCGGCGCGGCGAGCGTCCGTTTCTTGAGGGGGACGCGCTTGTTTGATTGATTTTTTATGGAGAACCGTAGATGAAAAGATACACTAAGGACCATGAGTGGGTCGAGCTCGAGGGCGATATAGCGGTGGTTGGCATCTCCGAACATGCGGCCGGCGAACTGGGCGACATAACATTTGTCGAGTTGCCGGCGGTGGGCAATGATGTCATTCTCGGCGACCCGATAGCCGTGGTGGAGTCCGTCAAGGCGGCTTCCGACGTCTACGCTCCTATCAGCGGCACCGTCAAGGAGATCCATTCCGAATTGGAGGAGGATCCTGGAATTATCAACACCTCTTCCGAGGGGGACGGGTGGATTTGCAAGCTCGACAATATAGATATTGCCGAATTCGAGGACTTGATGGATAAAAAGGCCTACGACGAGTTTCTGAAAGAAGACTGAATGCCATATATTCCTAATACTTCCGATGAGACGCGGGCGATGCTCGACACGTTGGGTTGCGCCGACATCGACGAACTGTGGGAGAAGACGGGGATAACGTTGCCGAAACCCTCGTTGGATGATATTCCGGAAGGAAAATCGGAGCATGAGGTTACCAACCATCTTCGGGCTTTGGCTGCGCTGAACGCCACCAATTTAGTCAGCTTCTTGGGAAGCGGCTACTACGACCATATCGTTCCCGCTGCTGTCGCGGATATCGCGGCCCGTTCCGAGTTTCTTACGGCTTACACCCCGTATCAGCCCGAGGCGTCGCAGGGAACGCTCCAAACGATTTACGAATATCAATGCGCCATTTGTCGATTGACGGGTATGGAGGTGGCCAACGCCTCCATGTACGATGGTGGCACGGCGCTTTTCGAGGCGATGATGCTGGCGGTAAGGGCTACGCGCCGCCGCCGGGCCGTCATTTCCGGGGCGGTGTCGCCGATTTTCCGGGAGATGATAAGGTGCTACAGCTCGAATCTGGACGTGGAGCTGGTAGAGGTTCCCACCGATGGCACCCGTTCCAACCATGACGCTCTTGTCGAGGCCGTGGATGGGAACACCGCATGCGTGCTAGTTCAATATCCGAACGTTTTTGGAACTATAGAGGAATGGTCCGGGGTTGTCGACGCGGTTCGCGCGAAAGGGGCTTTGGCCGTTTGCTCGGCCTATCCTATCGCCTTGGCGCTTCTAAAGCCCCCAGGGGAAATGGGGTTCGACGTGGTTACTGGCGAGGGGCAGAGTCTTGGACTCCCATTGAGCTTTGGAGGACCATATCTTGGTTTCATGGCCACGACGATGAAGCTCGCTAGGAAAATGCCTGGCAGAATCGTTGGTAGAACTACCGACACCACCGGGCGCGAGGGGTTCGTCCTGACCCTTCAGACTAGGGAACAGCATATACGCCGCGAGAACGCCACTTCGAATATTTGCACCAACGAGAACCTTTGCGCGTTGACCGCGTTGGCTTACCTCTCGTGCGTTGGCAAAAGCGGGTTCGTGGAAGTGGCGGAGCTCTGTGCGTCCAAAGCGCGCTTCGCGCGGAAACTCCTGTTGGAGATTGACGGTATCGAGCCGGTTGGGGACGAGCCTTTCTTCAACGAGTTCGTCGTGGAGTTGCCAATGGACGCGTCGGAATTGGTCGGACGTATGATCGACAAGGGATTCGCCGCCGGATTTCCTCTGGGAAGATACTATCTGGAGCGTGGAAGGGAGTTGCTTGTAGCGGTGACGGAGAAGCGCTCGAGAGAGGAGATAAAGTCTTTTGTCAACGCTATGGAGGCGGTTGTCACCAACTGGTGAGGAGATGTATATGGGCCGGGACGTGGAATTGATTTTCGACAAGGGGGCTCCGGGGCGCCGAGGTTCGTCGCTACCCGCTATGGACGTTCCGAAAGCGGACGATTTCCCCGAAGAGCTTAGGCGCGGCGCGCCGCCACGGCTACCGGAGGTCTCGGAGCTCGAGGCCGTAAGGCATTTCACCCGACTTAGCAGACTCAATTTCGGTGTTGATTCCCATTTTTACCCGTTGGGTTCCTGCACCATGAAATATAACCCGAAGTTCCACGAGAAGATCGCCTCTCTGTATGGGTTCGCGGCGTTGCATCCGCTTCTTCCGCAACTTCGAAGGGGTGGCGCTCTGACTCAGGGGGCGCTGGCCGTCATATACGAGACGGAACGGCTTTTAAGTGCCATTCTCGGATTTGAGCAGTTCACTATGCAGCCATTGGCCGGGGCGCATGGGGAACTTACGGGGGTGATGCTGATAGCCGCCTACCACAAGGACAGGGGGGACAAAGATCGGAAGGTGATGCTTATTCCCGACGCCGCCCACGGGACCAATCCCGCCAGCGCCGCCATGGCTGGCTTCGACACCAAAATTGTTCCAACCGATAACGACGGCAATGTCGATCTCGAAGTGCTGAAATCATTGCTTGGCCCGGAAACTGCCGGAATAATGCTCACTTGCCCGAATACTTTGGGGCTTTTCGACCCCAATACGAAGGAGGTGTGCGCCTTGGTAAAGGAGGCAGGAGGCCTTTCCTATTGCGACGGTGCCAATCTCAATGCGATAATAGGCCGGGTGCGTCCGGGCGATTTGGGGTTTGACGTGATGCATGTCAACTTGCATAAAACCTTTTCCACCCCGCACGGCGGAGGGGGGCCTGGAGCGGGGCCGGTCGGGGTCGCGGAACACCTTGTTCCTTTCCTCCCTATCTCAAGAGTGGTCAAACGGCAGGATGGCACCTACACCCTTCAGTACAACTATCCCAAATCCATTGGATACATCGCTCCGTTCTACGGTAATTTCGCCGTGATACTCCGGGCCTATGCCTACCTCCTGACGTTGGGACGGAAAGGGCTTGTCCGAGTCGGGGAGAACGCCGTTTTGAACGCCAACTACATTCGGGCTAGGCTAGCGGGGAAATACGAGGTTCCGTATGACCGATTCTGCACCCATGAGTGCGTTATATCCGCATCCAAGCAGGCGAAGCAAGACGTGCACGCGCTGGATATCGCAAAGGCGCTTATCGACAGGGGATTTCATCCTCCCACGATGTATTTCCCTCTCATTGTCAAAGAGGCGTTGATGATAGAACCCACTGAAACCGAGTCCAAAGAGGAGCTCGACGAATTCATCAATGCCATGCTCGAGATTGCGGAAACCGCGGAAACGGATCAAGACGCGCTGAAAAACGCCCCGGTGACAACTCCGGTCTCCAGATTGGACGAGACACTGGCCGCTCGGAAGCCGAGGGTCGCCGAATAGCATTTTGAGACGTTTGCCAACTGCGCGAAAGCCCAAATTAAAAGTGGCGTAGGGGCACCGCACTCCAAGGATGGCTTTGCCGTCACAGTTGATACGCATTATCCCTGGAGTGTGGCGTTTCTGTGCCGCTTTGTGTTGTTGAAATTGCGACGGGGGCTCGTTGCGTTTCTGGCTTTCTCAGTTGATAACTGCGTCGAGAGTTTGCGTGTGGGAGGGGAGGGATAGCGACTTGAAACATAGCCGAATGAAGTTAGAGTGTACTGCGTTTAAGTTTGCTTGTGGAGGGTTCAAGAGTGAGCGAGGTTGTGTGTAAGGGATGCGGGGAGTTGATGGACACGAGCGGTATCGAGCCGTTTACCGTCTGTGAGTGCTCCGGGTGTGGAACGGAAGTTGTCATCCCGTACAAACTCGATTATCTTCTTTTGGAGAGGCATGTCGCACGTATTTCGGCGCTGGATATCTATCATGGTTATGACACGTCCATCGATGCTCCTGCGGAAATCATTGTTCTTGATAACGAAGTGCCCGAGATTGACGCTTTCGTGGAGATAGCCAAGGAGGAGGCGGTTATTCTATCGACCTTGAAGCACCCCAATATTTCTCCCCTTATGGAGCATGAGTTGATAAGCGGTTATCTTTGCGTCTCCTATCCCTTGATTGATGGGTATCTCCTTTCCGACTATAATCCCGAGGAGCAGGGGCTTCTGGATGTGGAAAGCGTTTTGGACGTGTTGCATGCGGCGGCGCTGGGCATGGCCGTGGCGCACAACAAAGAGATAGCGCATCACAATTTGTGTCCAGAGAATATTAGTATTGATGCCAGGGGGCATGTAAGAGTTATTGATTTCTTCACTTCCAGGTTTGTGTACCGAGCGAACCAATTAACTGGAAGCGACACCGATATTGCCAAATTCGGCGATTTGGTTTCCCCGTATTTCATTAGCCCGGAGAAGGCTGAGAGTGGAGTTGAGGATAGGCGTAGCGATGCGTTCAGTTTTGGAGTAACCATGTATTACATGCTTACTGGTAAGTATCCATTTGTCGGATCAAATGTGCTGGAAACGGTTTATTCCAGGGTGCGCAAGAAGGATTCGGAACCTACCTACAACGCAGCGGCTCCCGGGGGCGTGGAATATGTTCCGCCCGTTGAGCCGAAGACGTTGCGAGGGGAGATTCCAGACTCCATTGCTGAGCTCATCATGGCGTGTCTGTCATATTTACCTGTGAGAAGGCCGACATTTTCGGAGATTATAACTATTCTCAACTTGCACAAGGCCGATTTGGCGAAGAAGCAGACTGTGGTTGCCGCCCAGATTGAAATGGTCACCACCAAGACCAGGGCCATCCCCAAAATGGGCAAGCTTGGCAAGAAGAAATAGGGCCCGTTGGATAAATTGGCAAGTGCTAGAACAATGCGTATATGAAGGGAGATAATCCCGAGGGGCTTGCTAGTAGCAATGCCGCCAAAAGGCCTAGCACCAAGAGAATGGGAATCAGCCAGAATTTCTTGTTCTCCCTCAGAAACTCCCAGAATTCCCCGACTATTCCAATATCGTCGGATACACCCTCGATGGAGTCGCGTTTTTCTTCCTGAACGCTGGAGTTTTTCGGTTCCGTCATTGGTACACCTTTTAATACACCACTATTCTCACGCACTAGACACCCCTTTCGTGGGCAAGTCAAGCTAGGCTCGTCTTCTACAGTTTGAGCAGATTTTGGGAGTTTTTTGAGGCTGGCGCTTGACTCCAAAAACGAAATGTTGTGCCAACAAAATTGAGATTATTTTTATTTTTCATACACTAGCTTCCCATAGGATACGATAATCTTTGACAGGGGGGTGCTTCACCAGTAATCTTTCATTTTTATGCTACAACAGAAAAAGGAGGATCCCTGATGAAGACACCCAAGAGGAAAATAACGACGCTGAAGCAAATATGCAAACTGATTCCAGGACATCTTGTAGACAAGCTCTTACGGGGTCTGACCTGAATGGCACTTACTTAAGCATGAAAAAAGCATTTTTCCTCCCCGGATTGTTCCTGTGGCAATCAATAATCATTTCCCCTCTCGGCAAGGTCATCAGCCTGAAGTTTTTCGGTCTTCTCTTTTTCGCTCTCGGCTCGTTCCTCCCAGGTCTTTCCGGGACTATTTTCTGCGCTAAGTGATAATAAAAGTCAATCAGCATCCGCCGGACTGATTTGCCAGCGGACAAGAACATATCCATCCATTGAGTCAGCTGCTGCAACGTGTCGGCAAAGCTTATTCTGTCTATTTCCCTCATGCAGTGCCTCGCGGTGTCCCTCTACGGGCCCCCTCTACGGGGCCTGCCCTGGACTGTTCAATATTTGCCGATTTTCCTCAAAATTTATTTTTAATTTTTTCATAAACACCCTTGACATATCCTTTTTTTGAATTATATTCCGATGCCTTTATTGTAAGCGTCGGGAATAAGGAGGATTTTCTATGAAGCCGAAAAAAGAGATAAGGGGATTAATCAAGGAAGTTGCGAGCCTTGGAGCCGTTCTTCCAGGTAGCGTCAGCAAACTTTATAACGTGTGCGGCAAAAAGGGCTGCGCGTGCAAGGATCCAGTCAACCCGGTAAAGCATGGACCTTACAATCATCTCAGCTTCACGATCGCCGGCAAAAGCTCAAGCAAATTCATCAAAGAGGATGATCTGCCAGCTGTGTTAAGCATGCAGCGGAAGTTCCAAAGGCTCAAAGAGATATGCCAGGAGCTTCCTTTGGCGTATATGAAGCTGGTGAGAGAAGATGGAGTGGAGGCGGCCAAAGAGTTCGGCGCTTCTCTTGCCGTGGATTTCGCTTCGGACACGTTCGTTTCCGAGAAAAGGCTGACTCATCAGATTCGTGAACTAACGAAACAGGTCGATTCTTGGCGCTCGAAAGCGAAAGAAAGAACATCTCGGATAAACGCGTTGAGGTCGAAGGTAAAGCAATTAACCCGAAGTAGAGACGAATGGAAGCGTCGAGCCTTGAGCGATGAAAACGGCGGCGTTGAAAAAAAAACGACCGGAAGGGCGTAGCCGCCAGGAATCATTCCTATCCTCCCGAGTTGATCGAAAAGGCGATAAGGCAGGTTGTATTCAATTACACAAGCCTGAGGGGAGCCGCGAAGAATCTACGGCTGTTTTTAGCTGATAGTAAAACGCCAGCTCACACTACCATCTACAACTGGATAATGAAGCTCGGAGTAGGCGGCTATCTGGGTAGAGGAGCAAATGTCAGATACCATACATTCATAATCGATGCCACCATAGAACACGGGAAGGAAAAGCTGGTTCTGCTACTTGGCGTAAGAAACTCGGTTGTCAAAAAAGGCGTAGCGCGCCTTTCCCACGATGATGTGGACATCCTTCAAATGCGGGTGGCAGGAACGGTGAACAGCGAAGTGATCCTGGATATTCTTGAAAAAGCCGTGGCGAGACACGGCACACCGTCACAAATAATTTCAGATGGGGGTGGCGACATGGTAAAAGGAATCAACTATTTTCAGCGGAAGCATTCCAGGGTCGTTCGCACTTACGACATTACCCATAAATGCGCTATTGAACTGAAGCATGTATTAAAAAAAGATTCGAGTTGGCAGGCGTTTTACTCGGAATGCGGCGCGCGCAGGGCTAAAACGGTTCATACTGACTTGTTTTGTTATGCTCCACCAAAAGGACGGGATAAATCCAGGCATCTCAATATAGAGGCGTACATACCCTGGCTTGAAAAAATATTATACGTCTCGCGGTTAAAGGAAAATCGCCTTTCCGAGGAGTTCCAGGCGGCATTCGGCTGGGTGGAGAAATACCAAAAGCCCTTAAAGAGATGGAAGGAGACCATTTCAATTATCGCAATAATAAAACAAGAAGTTAAAGCAAATGGATTTCACGGGAAAACTGGGAGTGTTTTGAAAAGAAAGATAAGTGACACCACAGGAAAGATGGGGCGAGCCGCTAAAAAAATCTATGATACATTGATGGAATATGTTCGTGAAACGACGGCAATTATCCCTAAAAAAGAAATTTGGTTAGGGTGTTCAGATATAATAGAATCAATTTTCGGGCGCATTAAAAGGTATGCTAAAAACGCTCCGTTCAAAGAAATTCCCCGCATGATTATGGCGATTCCGATATTCACTGGCCAAATAACTCAAAATAAGATAAAAAAAACCTTCGAAGCTAGAACGGTGAAGCAAACGCAAAAATGGCTAAAAAACAACATTGGCAAAACATACATCCAAAAACGGGTTAACGCCTTTAGGATTAGGAGGATATGCCATTCATAAAATAAAAAATACGGGATATTGAACAGTCCAGGTCTGACCACTTAATTTCCTTCATTTTATGCCTAATATTGCATGAAAAGTGCATTAAAATACCTCTTAAAACGATTTTTCAGGCCGTTTTTATGGATTTAAGCATTATTAACGCTTTCCGATGTGAAAATCTCCCTAGGGATTATTCGAGG
>WFSE01000037.1 GCA_015486135.1 Lentisphaeria bacterium | reverse complement strand
CTATAGTAGATGGCGACGGGCAGTTTATCCTCACCGCGGTCCAGAAGTCCGGCGGCTTCCAGCGTGGCGGAAATCGCGGCGCAAACAGCCCATCCCCGAGTATCAAGCCGACCCGTGTGCTTGGAGTTTCGGGGAAATATTTTCCGTTTATCGAAAGGCTTTTCAGGGATTCCGTCGCCACCGATAACGTCGTCCACAAACCACCCGGAAACTTTCAGCGTCAACTGCGGCGCTAGCTCCGCGTAATCCGCGGGAAGTCCGTTTTTCAGAATATCTAGGGGGTTGTCACCCATGAGAGAAACCTTTGTTAAACCCTAAATAAGAAATCCTAAATCCGAAACAAATTCAAATTTTTAAAAATTCAAATGCTCTAAATCCGAACTCCTCGATCATTTTTTCCGTATTGTTTCCGATTTGAGTTATTCGCATTTTGAATTTGTTTCCTCCGTCGCTAAAGCTACGGCGGGACAGGTAGGATTTCGAATTTAATACTACCCCGTCATTCTGCTACGCGTTCAAACAATCACGCCGTCCCTAGTTTCTGTCAAGCGCCCGTTTCTCCAGAGCGGCCATGACGGCCTCGCGGTCGTCGAAATGATGGCGCACGCCGTTAATCTCCTGATACGTCTCATGGCCTTTTCCAGCGACAAGAACGATATCGCGGTCATCGGCCGCGAGAACCGCGGATTCTATGGCCTTCATCCTATCGGGCTCCACTTTCGGGACAAACCCCTTCGGGAATCCGGCGAGAATGTCGTCGATTATCCGCTGTGGCGCTTCCGTCCGCGGATTGTCGTTGGTCACGACCACGTTATCCGCGAATTCCGCGGCGACAGCGGCCATTCTGGGGCGTTTCGTTCTATCTCTGTCGCCACCGCAACCGAAAACCACTGTCAATTTGGCGCCGTCTAGTCTAGCCTCCAAGGTCTCGCGCAAGGTTGAAAGGGCATTGCGTAACGCATCGTCGGTATGGGCGTAATCTACAACGACCAGCGGACGTTCCGACATCCGTTCCATCCGTCCCGGAGCCCCCTTGGCAGCGGCCAGCGACTCGACCGCCTCATTCAATGGAACTCCCATCGCTTCCGCCGCGACAAGCGCGGCCGTGGCGTTGAAGGCGTTGAACTCTCCGGGGATACCGAGTGCCACTTGCAACGCATTACCATTCGACGGAGTCAAACGAAATTCCACGCCGCCCTCCGAGAGCGCCACGTCCGAGATTTTGTAATCGGCGTCCTCGGCAGCCCCGAAAGTCGCGATTTCCGCGGTCGCGATTTCCGCGGCCAGCCTGCGCCCGTATGTGTCGTCGATGTTCACCACCGCCACGCCACTGTCGGCGATATGACGCTCGAACAACACTTTTTTCGCCAGGAAATAGGACTCCATGTCCTTGTGGTAGTCCAGGTGGTCTCCGGAGAGGTTGGTGAATATGGCGATGGCGAATTTCATCGAGCCAAGACGTTTTTGGGCGAGCGCGTGGCTTGAAGCCTCCATGACGACATCGGAGCATCCGTCTTTTTTCATAGCGGCCAACGTTTCCTGCGTCTCGTTGGCGTCCGGAGTGGTCCATTTCGAATCAAGCCTCTTTCCGGGCCAGGATCGTTCGACAGTGGAAATCAATCCGCATGTCCGTCCCGCATCAGCGAGGATGGCTTTGAGGAGAAACGCGGTGGTGGTCTTTCCGTTGGTTCCGGTTACCGCCACCAATCGGAGATTTCGGGCGGGGTGTCCCTGGAAGAATTCCGCGAGGAGCGCGTAAGCCAACCGCGCGTCGGAGACTTGGATAAATACGACGCCGCGTTCCCCGCGCAACGTGGAAGTATCGATCGTCCCCTCGTGAACCACCGCGGCGGCTCCCGAATCCAACGCGTCGGCAATGAAATCACGTCCGTCCGCCACGGCACCCGGCACGGCTACAAACACCATCCCCGACGAAATACGGCGTGAATCGCATGAGACACCGGAAAGCCCTTCCCCGCCATCGACCACATCCCCACTCGTCGATAAAACCAACGGGACAAGCTCGGAAAGAATATGGTCAAGGCCGGCCACAACAAGCTCCATGGGTTTCGAACGACTGCTAGAACAGGATCTACTGAAAAAGATTGATAACACACCGATTCATCGGCGACGACGGAAACATTAAACCCGAAATGATAAATCCGAAATCCGAAGCTCGAAATTCTAAACAAATTCAAAATACGAATGACTCAAATCAGAAACAACACGGAAAAAATGCTCTAGGAGTATGGTTTCGAGCATTTAAATTTTTGAAAATTCGAATTTGTTTCGATTTTAGAATTTCTTATTTCGAGTTTCAGAGCCTTCTCAATCAACTTTACCCCCATCATAACCAAGCAGTTGCCGATTATTCGGCGAGTCCTGGGACGAGGTTATTCCGACCGGGCCTAGCTCATGCCAACAGTTGTGGAAGTCGGGTCGAAATCGGTCTGCGGCAGGTCTGGCAGCTCCGGCATCTTTCGGCGCTTCTCCGGGAAAGCCGCGAATATCAGTCCAACTCCACCAAGAACCCCGAAAAAAGCGAAAGAGGAAACAACATATCCGACGCATACCGACACTAGAATAGCCGCAAGACCCGCCAGCATCATTGGAACGTTCATTTTCCCTAGGTTATCCATCCCATCGCCGCCTTGCCGTTAACCCTAACAGGTATCGGAAGTTACAAATATAGCGGCAATAGCTGGAAATGCAAGTGGCGGAGTCGAATCGCACTATCACCGCCGCCGCCGTTTGATTTTCCGCGCTCCCCGCGTAATGTAGGGCGCTCGCTGGCGGGAACGCTCGAAAGGACGCCCATAGAGGATTGTCCAGACGATGTCCACGCCAGTTCGTCCAGAGTTTTACCGCGGCGGATTCCGTCGCTGGGTATTGGTTGGCGACGGGAGGATTCGCCATGTCGATAAGCGTATTGGTCGGCGTCCAGTGGGGCGACGAGGGTAAAGGAAAGATAATAGACGTCCTGACTCGGGACGTGGATGTCGTCGCCCGCTTCCAAGGCGGGAACAACGCCGGGCACACGGTGGAGATTGGCGACGAGAAATACGTGCTGCATTTGGTCCCGTCGGGGATTTTCCGCGATGAAACTCTTTGCGTCATAGGCAACGGGGTCGTGGTCGCTCCAGACGCGCTCAAGTCGGAAATAAGCGACTTGCAGGAGCGCGGAATCGACATTTCCCCGGCAAAACTCGAGGTCTCCTCCAGATGCCACCTCATACTCCCCTACCACCGTTTGATGGACGAGGTTCGGGAGGCGCGCCGCTCCAGCGGCAATAAAATCGGCACGACGAAACGGGGAATTGGCCCGGCATACGCCGACAAGGCTTCCAGAACCGGGATCAGGGCGGTGGAACTCGCGGATTTGGCTAGACTCGAGGAGCGGTTCCGGGCACAGACTGAATACTACAATTCCATATTCGCCGGAATCGGAGTCGAGCAGCTCGACGTCGACGCCGAATGGGAGGCTTTGAAAACGGCCGCCGAGTTTATAGCGCCATACGTCAAAGACACGGTTCTCACGGTCAACCGGGCGGCGTCCCAAGGTAAAAACATCCTTTTCGAAGGCGCTCAGGGAATGTGGCTCGATGTCGATTACGGCACCTACCCGTTCGTCACCAGCAGCAACACCACCTCCGGCGGAGCGTGCACCGGCACGGGATTGTCGCCGAAATACATCGACAACGTGGTCGGAGTGATGAAGGCGTATACCACCAGGGTCGGCGCCGGCCCCTTCCCCACGGAGCTTTTCGACGAGATGGGCGAAGAGCTTAGGCGGGTCGGCGGGGAGTTCGGAGCGACCACCGGACGGCCGCGGCGTTGCGGTTGGTTCGACGCCGTATCCTCGCGTTACTCCTGCATGGTGAACGGGGTTGACGAACTAGCCATCACGAAGCTGGACGTTTTGGACGGGTTCGATGAAATCCCGGTATGCGTGGCATACGACTTGGATGGCAAGAAGGTCACCGACATGCCTTCCGACACGCGGGATATCACTTCGGCGAAACCAATCTACGAATCCATGCCCGGCTGGAAAGCCAGCACAAGCGACGCCCGCTCGCTGGACGAGTTGCCCGACAACGCCAGACGCTATCTGGATAGAATCTCCGAGCTTGTCGAAGCCAAGGTAGGGATTGTGTCGGTAGGCCCCAACAGAGATCAGACGTTCCAAGCCTAGCAGGGGGCTCGCTGAATAATTGGCAAGCCCCGTGGAGCGTCCCGCGGAAATCGCGAAACCAGCATAATCCTACCGAGGGCATGTCGAAGTCGCACGCCTTATGGCAAGCCTCCCCCTCATTGGACATCAATTTTCACTATCTCAAAACATCCAATATAGTCTCGGGGGAATGGCTAACGGCACGCAAAAGAATTTGCGCCGGGCCGCTGGGGTGGCGGTCGCCACGTTCCCAATGACGAAGTGTGCCAAGACTGATTCCAAAAGTAGCCGCAAAAACCTCCTGTGTCATATTTAGTTTTTTGCGCAAAGCTTTCACGTCGACATCATCATACTGATGCACGACAGCACCTGTTTTTTCACCATTAGCAAAGTCAATGGCCTCATTCAGTCCGGATTTGATTTGATCATATGCACTATCCATACTTATGCTCCATAGTGTTCTCTGAGCTTTTCAGTCAACTTGGCAAGTTCATTCCTTTCAGATTCACTCAAATTATCTTTTTCATTTTTTGCAAACAGCGCAAGCAGAAAAAGTGGCATTGTCTCGTTAAAATAGTAGTAAACCACCCTGACTCCGCCGCTTTTGCCAGAACCTCCTCTCCCCCAACGCAATTTGCGGATACCGCCTGTGCCCCGCATAATGTCACCTGATTCCGGATGCAGAGCCAAATAGTCTATCACCGCACGTCTTTCACCCTGAGATAGCATTTTTTCCGATTTGCGCAGATATCCACTCATTTCAACGATGGTGATAGCTTTATCCATAAAACACTTATAATCCAATGGATTACTTTTTTCAAGAGGGAGAATGCCGTTTTTTACAAAATTGCTTCGGGCTTGATGGAAGAATAGGAAACGTGGCGATTCTCCATCGCCCCGTCCCCAACACCGCACGTTTCCCAAATTTTATCTGTCCCGCCTTGGCGTTTGAAGCTCAATCGCTTCCGGGATCCTCGCCATCCTCGACGTAAAGAAGGTGCCCGCAATTCTCGCAGGCGACTTCGACACCCTTTCGAACCATATTGACCGTTTGAGGCGTCAGCCGCAGATGGCAATTACCGCAGTTGCCTTTGCGCACTATGACCAGCGGCTCTCCGACACCTTTCCCCAATAGTCTTTGATACTGAGAAAGGAGAGTTCCATCCACAGGTTTGATAAGCTCCTCTCGTTTCGCGTTCAAAGCGTCGATGTCGCGTTTCAAATCGTTTTCCAGCTCCCCCAACTCCCGCTTCTCGGTTTCCATAGACTCCGCTTTGGCGGCCACGGCCTTCTCCCGCCCGAGCTGACTGTTTTTGAACTCGTCTATCGCATCCATCAATTCGAGTTCCCGAGTCTCCAAATCGCTGATTTTGTTTTTGACGGTATCGATCTCGCTCATCAGCGCACGGTATTCATCGTTTTTCCTTACCATGGCGGATTGCTTGCGCAACTTGTCCGCCTCGTCGTTCAGCGCCGCGATATCGGATTCGACCTGTTTTATCTCCAGCTCGGTTGAGCGTCCCCCGTCGGCGGCCTTTTTCAACTCCTCCTGGTCCTGTTCCAACTCGGAATCTATTCTGGAGAGTTCCGTCGGAATCATATCTAGTCTGGTGGAGAGGCGCCTTATCCTCATGTCCACCCCTTGGAGTTTCAGCAAATCCTCTATCCACTTTTTCATGGAAGGTCCTTTCGTTTTCAAATGGAACCGGCCGGCCGCAACGAACCGATTCAGAGGCCGACTAATGAAGCTACACCTGTTGACGAATTACGCAAGTCCGCTAGGAACTGCCGATTCGACGCAATGGCGGAGGGGTTGAATATCGACCCCAAACCTGTTCTATTCCTCCACTTCGGAGAAGATGAGATTTGACGGGGAGACTTACGGAATGGGACGCGCCAGAGGCAATAGGTTCGGATTCGCTTTTTTCGACTTCCTGATATCTTTGGGAGTCGGACACGCTTATGCTTTCGCAAACATCGTGGCGTTGCATTACCTGCTGTTCGACCGCAAAGCCGCGGCCCGGACGGCGGCGTATCTCAAGCGGCGTTTTCCGAACGAAGGGGGGCTAAAACGCGCCTGGAGGATCCAACGTATATTCGCCAACGCCGGCCGGGTGCTGGTGGACCTGCGTTGCGCCGAGCGCGATCCGTCGTCGGTGAAGATGGAATGCGATGCCGACCACATCCGCCGTTTATTGTCCCAAGGGAAAGGCGTGTTGATGCTAACCGCCCATGTCGGCAATTGGCAGGCGATGATGCGCGCATTCCCCAACTTGGGCGCGGATGTCGCGGTCGTGATGCGCCCGGAAGACAATCCCGCGGTTGAGGAATGGCTTGGAGTGGAGCGCGGCGCCGGCAAGGTCAAAATGATAAATCCCGACCAAGGCGCGGAAGCCGCGCTGGAGATAATGCGATGGCTTACTAAAGGCGGGGTGGTGGCCATCATGGCGGATAAACCGCTGGAAGGCGGCAGGACTCTCGAACGCGATTGCTTCGGGGCGCCGTGCCCGTTTCCCGAGGGACCGTTTCTTATAGCGGCGGCGGCCGAAGCGCCGGTAGTCTTCACCGTGCCCAAAAGGGGCGGCGGGCAAAAATATATTCTCCAAATAAGCGAATTGGATATCGACGAAACGCTATCCGGGACGAAGGTCCGCAGGGATGCCTTTCTCGATGTTTACGCCAAGGCTCTGGAGCGCTTTCTGGAGGAGAATCCCCATGATTGGACTCCCGCCGGCGAACTGTAGGGCTCACTGAATAATTGGCAAATCCCGCCCCCCCCCCACAACCGCTCTCTCCGCGTTCTGTCCTAGCGAAGCGACCTCCTCTTTCCCTCGCAGAGAAGCAAAGAACGCGGAGTTTCTCTTTCCTTCCACACAAACATGCCGATTCCGCAAAGCGGAAACGGCATCTTCGTGTCCTCTGTGAGCTTCGTGGTGAGAGAAATCTTGAAATACTTTCCCCGTCTGGCGTATTGACCTTGCGCCATGGCCAATTTCTGTGTGTGCAAGTGCATCTTTTAAAGACTTCTTGTAACCACAGAGAGCACGAAGCTCACGAAGTTTTT
>WFSE01000036.1 GCA_015486135.1 Lentisphaeria bacterium | reverse complement strand
CATTCCCTACATGGTGAAAATCTCCGATCTTCCCTTTCTCCAATCAAAGCCGTCGGGTGAATTTGGCAGGCCGGGATGCAGACTGACCAATTCACGCGATCTCCGTGTCATTGATTCCTCCGAATCTCTGTGCCTCTAGCGAAGCGGGTGGTGAAGTCTTCCCTTCTTTCTCCGCGGCCTCTGCGTCCCTGCGTCTCTGCGAGGCAAAAACTCCCCCCAAGCCTGTCCTTCCGCAAAGCCCGCCAAGGTTCGCGGAGCGAACGGAAGGATGCCAATTCGTGAAGATTCGTGGCTAATCTCTTCCCTGTCTTCCCCTTTCGTGCTTTTCGTGTATTTCGTGGATAACCCTCTTCCATCTACCCTCTTCTGTCCTTGACACCGGGCGGAAACACGGTTAGCCTTTTTGGCATTCGGAAAACTGGACTCAGCAGCGACAGGACAAGGAGACAACTCATGGCAGGAAAATACATCGAAAAGCATCCGGACGAAAACGGATATTTCGGAGAATACGGCGGGGCGTTCCTGCCTCCGGAACTCGTGGGCCATTTCAAGAAAATATCCGATCTATACGAGGAAATCAGCGGCTCCGAGAGCTTTCTGGCGGAACTCCGCGATATCCGCGAACACTATCAAGGACGTCCAACTCCCGTCTATTTCGCGCGGAACCTGAGCGCGAAACACGCGGGCGCCAACATCTACTTGAAACGCGAAGACCTCAACCACACGGGCGCGCACAAGCTGAACCATTGCATGGGCGAAGCGCTCCTAGCCAAACATCTCGGGAAAAAGAAATTGATCGCGGAAACGGGCGCGGGGCAACACGGCGTCGCTCTCGCCACAGCGGCGGCATATTTCAACCTAGAATGCGAGATCCATATGGGCGAGGTCGATATAGAGAAGGAAAAACCCAACGTCGTAAGGATGGAAATCCTAGGATGCAAAGTGGTGCCGGTCTCCCATGGCCTCAAAACGCTCAAGGAAGCCGTCGATTCCGCCTTCGAGGCGTATCTCAAGGATCCGGAAAATTCAATTTACTGCATCGGATCCGTCGTAGGCCCCCATCCATTCCCCAAAATGGTGCGCAACTTCCAAAGTGTCGTGGGCGCCGAAGCCAAGGAACAGTTCGCCGCCATGACGGACGGGAAATTGCCGGACCATGTTGTCGCGTGCGTCGGCGGTGGAAGCAACGCGATGGGAATTTTCTCTGCCTTCCTGGACGACAAAGAGGTGAAACTGCACGCCGTGGAGCCGCTCGGAACCGGGACGAAACTCGGAGAGCACGCCGCTAGTCTGACCTTCGGTAAGGAAGGGGTTTTACATGGGTTCAAATCGACAATGCTCCAGACGGACGACGGCGAGCCGGCGCCGGTATATTCCTGCGCCAGCGGGCTCGACTACCCCTCGGTAGGGCCGGAACACGCGCACCTCGCATCCAAGGGAAGGACCATCGTCGGCACGGCATCCGACAAGGAGACGATACAAGCGTTCTTCGAACTTTCCCGGGAAGAGGGTATCATTCCGGCGCTTGAAAGCGCCCACGCCGTGGCGTACGCCGCGAAAATCGCGCCCGACCACCCCGGAGAGAACATTCTAATCAACCTCAGCGGCCGCGGCGACAAGGATATTGATTTCGTCGTGGAGAAATACGGGCTGCCGGACTGACCGGCCTCCGCCCATTCCTTGATTCGGCGGGGTTCCCGCGCTACATTCGGACTTTCTGATAAAGTCGGGAACGGCAAAGGGAGAAAACCAGTGAAAACCACGTTCATAGGAGCTGGAAAAATGGCGACGGCGATAGTCGCTGGAATGCTAGAGCGCGGCGGCTTCGCCAAATGTGATATTTTGGCTGCGGATATCTCCGAAAAGGCCCGAGACTCCTTTGGAAAAAGCGTTGGGATCCCTTGCTCGGACAACCCGGCGGCCATCGCGGCGGAAAGCGACGTAGTCTTCCTAGCGGTTAAGCCACAAGTTGGAGAGGTCGTAGCCGCGGAAATCGCGGACGCGCTGAGGGGAAAACTCGTGGTCTCGATTCTTGCGGGCATCCCGATTCAGACGCTTTCACGCTGGACCGGACACGGCCGCGTGGCAAGAATCATGCCAAACACCCCTTTGATGGTCGGCCTTGGGGCCTCCGCCGTGGCGTTCGGGCCGGACACCACCGAACAGGACAAGGATTTTGTCAAGTCTATTTTCGCCGCCAACGGAATAGTCCGAGAGCTGCCCGAGAACTTGATGGATGCCGTCACCGCCCTCAGCGGTAGCGGACCGGCGTATTTCTTCGAGATGATAGACGCCTTGGCGGAGGCGGGAACCGCCGCCGGCATACCCGCAGACACGGCATTGGAACTGGCGGCGAAAACGGCCGCTGGCGCCGCCGCTATGGTGGAGGCCAAAAGATTCGGCTCTCCCTCCGAGTTGCGCGACGCGGTAACCTCCCCCGGCGGAACCACCGCCGCGGGACTGGCGGTCATGAAGGAGCGCGGCTTCCGCGATATGGTCTCCAAGGTTTTCGAGGCGGCCGAACGCCGCTCCAAAGAGCTAGGCGCCGGCAAATAGAAATACGGTAAAAATATATGCGTATGGACAAAATCCTGAAAATATCCGCTTCGCTTTCCCTAGCCGCCTTGTTTACGGTCGGCCTTGTTTCACGATTGAACGCCCAAGCCCCGTCGCCCTCCCCGCCAAAAGACATTAACACCTCATCGGCCTACAGCCGACTTTGCTCCCTGGACGATATGGTGGGCTTCTGGCACGTTATCAAATGGACCCCCTTTTACCCCGTATCCCCGAAAGACTGGAAGAAAACAGTCTATATGAAATTCCAATGGATACTTATCGGATCGAAAGGGGAGTTCAAAACTTTCGGTTCGAACATGAGGAAAGACGACGACAAAGTCGAACAAACCCTCCACAAAGCACCCGTCGTAATGCTTCTCACTTTCGGCGACGAAAAGGGGATTGCCACGATGGTGGCGAATGACAAGGGGGTCGACAAGATGCGCTGGCGTTGCTCTCTCGTCACCAAAGACGTATCAAACCACCAACTTGGCGTGGAACTCAAGAAAGGCGATATTATAATGACTATGTTGGCGCCAAACGGCAACGTCGTCTACTACCGCCAATTGCGCCGCGTGAACCTTTCCTCCAACTGACTCCTCGTACTCTCTCCTTCACTCTCTTCATCAAATTAGACAACGTTGTGCTGTTTTGTGGTGAAAAAACATTGAAATCGCTCCTGGGGCGGCCTTTAGCGCCTTTTCCGCAAGGGTTGATTTCGCCCCGGTATCCCCCTGTTCGGCCCCCGCATCCTGCCTGTGATTCAATCGCCAAGGCCGTTGGAACGCGAATTTCTCGCTCACCCCATCGACAAATGGGCTCCGAAAAACCATAACTTCTTAATAATTAATATGTTGTGGCTATTGCCATTATGTCGTGGCAGTGTATATTCCTCCTATAGTCGAATTCAGCCGGTCAACAGCAATGCGGGAGGCTATCATGTCGAATTCCGATGGAGTGGAGCTTCCTGGCGGGATGCGGTCCCGGTTTTTCGAGCCGCTGCTGCGCGCGGCGGAGGGAGTTGAGGGGAGAAGGTGCCCGAGCGTGTCGTACGAGGATCATCTCCGCCTGGGAGTTGACAGAGTCCTCGCGGACAACACCAGTGGCAGGGCGTCTGGCAAGTCCGCGAATATATCCGCGAGGGATATACGGTGGCGGTGGATGTGGACCTGTCGAAGTTCTTCGACCGCGTGAACCACGACATCCTTATGGAACGCGTGGCGCTGCGTGTCAAGGACAAGCGGGTTTCACGTCTCATTGGCAAATATTTAGGGATCACTGAATAATTGGCAAGCGCTTAATAATTATTGGGTTATATCTGTTTTTAGTGGTGTCGTCTCCAAGGTTTTGGCAGCACACGTTCGTG
>WFSE01000035.1 GCA_015486135.1 Lentisphaeria bacterium | reverse complement strand
GTCTCAGGTGCCTGAGGTAAAAAACTCGGCGTTTTGGAAGGAGGGGAGGGCGGTGTCTCGTTCCGAAAGAACCGGGTCGCACTCCAATGGCCATTCAATCCCGATATCCTTGTCGTTCCAGATTATGCCGCGCTCGTGCTGTGGCGAGTAATATTCGCCACATTTATAGAGAAAATCGACGGTGTCGCTCAATGTAAGAAAGCCATGTGCAAACCCAGGCGGGACGAAGAGTTGTCTTTTGTTTTCGGCGGAGAGGATAAAGCCTTCCCATTGCCCGAATGTAGGGGAATCTTGGCGGATATCGACTACGACATCGAACACTTTGCCAATCACCACCCGGACCAACTTCGCCTGTGCCATCGGGGGAAGTTGGTAGTGGAGGCCTCGCAACACCCCTTTGACGGAGCGGGAGTGGTTGTCTTGGATGAATGTGGTTGTCACACCGGCGTCCGCGAGCTTTTTAGCGTTGTAGCTTTCCATAAAGAAGCCGCGGGTATCGCCGAAAACCTTCGGCGCCAGCAATTTCAATCCGGACAATCGGGTTTTTAGTACTTCCATGGTTCAAACCCAAGCGGCGGTCCTGGTGTGTCGCCAGGGCCACGGCCGCGCAAGTGGCGCCAAATCAATCGACTATCTTGTTGAGTGGATACTCTACAATTCCCGAGGCTCCGGCGTTGAGCAGTTCGGGGATCAAGTCGCGGACAACATGCTCGTCCACGATGGAATTCAGCGCGAACCAGCCTTCTTCCGCTAGTTTAGCGACTGTTGGGCGTTCGAGCGCCGGAATCTTTTCCAGGATGTCGTCGAGTTTGCTTGCGGGTACATTGAGCATTAGCCCCACTTTGCTTTCGGCCTTTAACGCCGCTTTCAAAAGGAGCGCCAATTTGTCTATTTTCGCTTTTTTCGTTTCGTCGGCCATCGCCTCTTTGGAGGCTATGAAGCGGGTTGTGCTCTCGCACAGCGTGTCCAGTATGGCTAGTTTGTTAGCGCGGAGCGAGGAGCCTGTCTCGGTTATCTCGACTATCGCGTCGGCCAACCTTGGCGGTTTGACTTCCGTGGCACCCCAACTAAACTCGACGGAGGCGTTGACTCCGAGCTTCTCCAAATAGCGCTTTGTCATGCCCACGGCCTCGGTGGCGATCCGTTTGCCTTCCAAATCCTTCGGAGATTTGATGTCGGAGTCTTCCGGAGCGGCTAGAACCCATCTCAACGGCTTGCGTCCGACCTTGCCGTAGACAAGTTCGGCTATTTCGACGACATCGGAACCGTTTTCCTCGATCCAGTCCTTACCGGTTAGGCCGCAATCCAGAAAACCGTTCTCGACGTAACGCGACATCTCTTGCGCCCTTATGAGCATGCATTCGATATCCGGATCATCTATAGTGGGCTTGTAGGAGCGGGAGCTTATGTGGATTTTGTATCCCGCTTTAGCGAACATCTCAACCGTGGTCTTCTCCAAGCTTCCCTTTGGTATTCCCAAAACCAATGACATCTCGCACCTTTCCTTTTTGACTAAATTTGCGATAGGCCAATCCTCTCTACGGCTGGCAACGTTGGAATGTTACTCCGCAGACGGGTTTTTCAAGCGACTTTGCGGTTGTAAAGCTAGCAGAGTGGCGATAATGGGGGCGGAGGCAGTTACTCACACGAAGACACGAAGGGGAGGGGGATTTTGCCTCGCGGAGATGCGGAGAACGCAAAGAAGGAGGAGGAAGATTTTTTGCCATGTAGGAAATGTAGGGGATGTGAGTCCGTGAATCCGTGAGTCCATGAGGCTGCTTGTCCCGCCGTAGCTTTATGCGTAGGCGGATGAGTCCGCTGAAACTCCTTCTGCGGAGCCCGTGAGGGTTCGCAAGCGAACGGTATGAGCTTAGGGACAGGTTAATTGTGGTTTGTTAATTGGGCGAACACACTGGTCCGCTCCTTTAAATCCCTTTGCGACGGATTTATAGCCGCGATTCTCGCGGCAGGGGGTGGTGCTGGAGGTTGCGGGCCACGGTTAACCTGTCCCTAAGAGCAATCTTCGAGAAGTTCCTTACCGCGGAAATCGCAAAAGCCGACCCCACCTCTAAATCCTTCAGCCGCGCCGTGCTATGACTTCGGCGATTGGCTTTCCTTTAAGCTGTCCACCATCGCCTCGGTGTTCATAAGTGGCAGGAAAAGTTGATTGTGCCCAGGGAGTCTGCCAGTCATGTTGGCCACGAACTCCCTAACGAACGGGAACATGTGGGCGAGTGCCATGTAGTCTTTTATTTCTTCCAGCGACATACTGGCGTCTTTCTCGCGCATATACACCGCCCCGACCGCAAACTGGAAAAGCAATGGTGGCTTCTCTATGTCTTTGAATAGGTCGAAACTGGCGGCAATCGTCATTTGAACGTCTTTTTTCTGCTAGGTTCGGGCTAAATCGGTCAACTTGAAGCAGTATTTCACTGGTTTTGTCGGCATTGTATTGGCGAGTGGCCCTATTGTCGCAAGTAGGAGCGACACGTCCGCTAAAACGATTCCTGGAGTTTCAGGTTGACCGCTGGAGGTTTGGTTGTTTGTCATTTTAAGCCGCCTTATATGTGGG
>WFSE01000034.1 GCA_015486135.1 Lentisphaeria bacterium | reverse complement strand
GGAATCTCAACGCCGCCATTCACGCGGACGGTTCCCCGGACCTGTCTATTTGGAGCCCTCTTCCCCCGCGCCACAAGATAGGCGGACAAGGCGTCGACAGCTGCGGCGCTGTCCTTCGTGGAGCCCCAGCGCCCCCCCTTCCCAGCATTCAAAATATATCCAACAGCGCCCGGGATAAGTTTATTATCCGGATCAACGGCGATAATGGATTTCAGCGCCACGGCGGTCGCCTGGAGTTGCCCCGAAGTCAATCGCGTGCCATCGTCGGATGGCCAACAAACGCCACTAGGCCCCCTCTTCGCCCGCTTGACAACGGCCGCCAACACATCCCGGGAGCGAGCAGGGTCATGCGCGTTGACACATGCCATCAAGAGTTCCCCCAAGGCGAACGAGCCAAGCTTGGAACGCCTGCCATGCAAGTCGGCCAACCATTTTTCATTTGGCTTTCCCCACTGCGAATACGCCATAACCATAAACGCCTTCAACGCGGTGGACTTTTCCGCGTCAATCAACTTGGACAAACACTCCAACCCCCTCTTGACGACACGTTCGTCCACAGCGTAGCCGGACTCCTTCGTTACCGACAGTCCGTAGACAACATACGCGGTGAGATACGGTTTGGTGTGGTCGTTCTTCCACCATCCCCATCCACCGTCATCGTGCTGATAGCCGTAAAGTTTCCCCAACCCAATACCGACGTATCGGTCGATTTTCTTCCGCAACGGAGCGTTCTCCATCCCCGCGGCGCGTAGCGCTCCGAGCGCCCGCAAAGCGGGCATGAACCGACTCATCGTCTGCTCCGCGCACCCATGCGGATAAGCCACTAGATAATCCACCGCGGAACACACCGATGTCACGGCCGGCATCGCCGCCACGTCCAGGCTGAATTTGACACTGGTCCGGTCGGCGTCGTCAGGCAAAACAAAATCGAAAGACGCGCCACCGTTGAAGCATCCCCCTTTCAACGTGACATTTTTAATGCTAGGCGACTCGATTGGGACAACGCGCTCCTCGGCATCTCCGGTTCCGTTCCCGGCATCCGCGAAAACCGCGAAGGAGGCGGCACCCGCCTTATCCGACTTTACCTTCCAGCCCAATACCACGCTGGACTTCGCAGGCACTTCAACCCGCTTGACAGCCTTTTCTCCCGGGGCGAGCTTGCATCCCTTGGCGAGAAACCGAACGACGCAGGATTTCGCCGTGTTGGAAACATTCTCCAGGGAGACCAGAATCATGGCGGAATCCCCGCTGGCCAGCGTCCGCGGCGTTATGACGCGGGTCATAAAATCCTTGGCGCTTTTGAATTCGCATCTCCCCTCACCGGCCCTTCCATCGCGTCCGACAACCACAGCCCGGGCAACCCACGCGGTCAAGTCGTCGGGAAGCTTGATCTTCCCGCTCCAGTCGCCATCTGGCGCGGCCAGGCAAGCACCCCAAAACGCGGTGTCGCGGAAATCGCGGCGAACACACATACTGCCGCCATAACAGCGGAGACCACCATAGCGCCCCAGCACCATTGCCCGCGCAGCCACCAAGTAATCCACATTTATTCCAATGTTAGCTGGGATCGTATGATGTAGATATCTCCCCTTGAACAACCGCCTCGCGATCTCGCTCCTGGACGGCCCCATATCCAATACCGCCTTGTCGACAACACTCAATGCGACTTCCGCGTCCACCTTGTTCCCCTTATTGTCCCGGCTAGCGACACTGATCGGCACCTCGTCCCCTGGCGAATACTTTTCCTTGGGAGTAGAAACGTCCACTCTCAAATCATTGCCGTTCAACTCCACAAATCGGGAGCCGTCTTCCAATTTATCCTCGCCGGAGAAACACAACGCGTTCGCCCATACCCAGGACAACCTCGGGTTCGACGGCAGCCGAGCGGACGAATGGCTAGGAGAAACAATTCCATAAGAAAGGATACGGGTCGTGTCAAACGTCAAAAGCGCGCGCCGTTTTTCCCGCAAATTCGAGGCACTCACCTCCACCATATCTCCCGGGGCCTTATTCTTGTCGTCCATAACCAAAGATAAGGGCTTTCGATGATAGTCAACAGGCTTTGGGGCCTCATTAGCCGCCGACGTCACAAACACTTTGGCCTTATCCAGCGCCTTCCGCCCTTTCGAGTCTTTAGCGGCCACGGTTATGTGATACTTCCCGGGCTTCGTCAAGTTCAGAGAATAGCTGGCTACCCCCTTCCCATCCGTTCGCAATACCTCTTCGAAAACCCACACCTCGCATTCGGATTTCTCCTTGCGCCGCTCGACATTCAAGACAACCTCGCCCCCCTTGACTGGGTGGTCCGACAAGTCCTTGAGACGTATTTTGAGTTTGAGAACATCCCCTTTGCGAAGATGTCTTTTAGGTGGATCAACCGACACCTTCACCGCGCTGGGGTAGAGTTGTATTGTAGCTTCCCCGCGGAAGACGCGCCCGGTTATGTCGGTCACTTCCGCCACGCAGTATTCGTAGCTAGGCGTCTCTCCGGCAGTAGGAAAAGCCACCGTCCCTTCCCCGCGCTCGTCGAGGCGGATCCGCGATTCCATTTTATCACCAAACGACACCACCGCCTCCCTGCCCGCTAGAGGCTGCCCGTGATAGTAATACGCTCTTACCTTCACGCGCGCATCTTCCCCCACAACTAGGCTGGAATTCTCCACTAAAACCTTCACTTCGCACTCGGGCTTGCGATATTCCAAAACTTTGAACCGGGATGTAAACTGCTTCCCCGCGAATTCCGCGAGAATCGTGTAAGTTCCCAAGAGCGCTTCCTTGTCTGAAGGCACATCAAACGACACCGTTCCAAAATCGTTCGCGACGAGGGAACGACGCGACAATACCCTGCCCCGCGGATCCTTGACGCTAACCACCACGTCGCCTTTGTAGGGGGTGGTATATGTGTATGTCGCTGGATCGTATTCCCGGGCTACAATCTTCACATGAACGTCGTCTCCGGGACGATACACACCCCTATCCGTTATGAAATAGGCATTCACTTGGGCGATCTTCGGCTCGGGTGCTGGCGCGATTTCCGCGAACGCGCAATGGGGTCCTATCCTAGCCGCGACATACGCATTCTTCGGCGTCCCCTCGGTTCCGGCGGCGAACAATCCATCCGCGTCGCCAAAACCGCGGAACAACTCCCCGCCATTCCCGAAAACCGAAAAAGCTATCCTGCCGTCTTTCTTATCCTTCACCCGGTCGGCATCGGCGAACGCCACAAGCGTCCTCCCATCATATTTCACCATCAAGTCCAAGTCGGACACCAACACCGGCGTATACAACGCCACGCCACCGGCCTCCGCTTTGACGATATACAAGCCCGGTCCATCCACGGGAAGCGGCACTTGCTCCGCTTCCTCACACAAGAAGCATTCTTGCACTGTTATTGGAATACCGGACCATTCCACCATTGAAATTCTCGAAACATCTCCCCGCCACGCGTCCGCATCCAGAGGGAAATCAGGCGTCAAACTCACACTCCAAGCCTTCACCACCTCATCCTCCGGAGATGGAAGAGGACACCTCGACAACAACGCCTTCTCCGGAGTTTTAACACGATAGAGGGTCACCCGAACTTTCAAATGCTTCTCAACGCCAGATTCCCCCTGCTCCATCGTATAACCAGCGATATTGACATGGGCCTCGCTCCCAGTCCTGAAAATCGGCATTTTTCGAGACACTTTTTTGCCGAACTGATCCCGCTCCTCAAATAAGCGTACGTTTTCATAATCTTCCGGCACAAAAAAGCACATTTTCCCGTTCTGAGCCGCCAAAACTATAATAAGATTGATATCCGGAACGGGAAACCGCTTCCGCAACTCCGCCGACAACGCATCCCCCTTCTTACGCAAATCTCCTATCGCCTTCCCAATAGCGGCGAGAGTCTCCGCCTTTGTTTTCCTGGCAATATCAATCCAAGGAAATGCTTCGCGCAAACTATCTCCGGTTAACACCCTCCCCTTGGACGCTCCGCCATCCTCGGCATATGCGCTTTTATCGAAATCACGATTCAGATACTCGAGATTCCATCTCAAAATAATTAGAGTGGACAAATAAGCCGCGGCAAGCTCCTTCGCCCCGGGCTCCTCCCCATGCATCGACAACGCCTTCCGGAATTCCCTCTCCGCCGCCTTCAAATCGTGACTAGGGCCATTGAAAGCTTTTTTTATACGTTCAAACGCATCCTTTATCGCCGGGGACATCCCGCCCCCTCCCTTGTCCGCCTTCGCTTCCTTTCCGGTAAAAACGACCAACGGCACCTCGCGCTTGGAACCGTCCAACCCCCTCCTATAAACAATGCGCTTCGCCCGAGGCCCTCCGAGCCAACAGCCCCACAGACCCCCTACAAACAAAACCAACAGCCCCAGCCATAAACGCCCTTTCATAAATCCCTCCTCTCTCCACGCCCAGACAAATCCGCCACCATTCTACATTTTAGCGTATTTGGCGTATTTGCCAAGTGGATTAGGGAAACTTTCTGCGGATTTGCCGCTAGGGGGAAGAGGAACCACAGAGGGGAGTTTTTGCCTCGCAAAGATGCAAAGGCCGCGGAGAAGAGGGGAAGAGTAAGTCCGTTAATTGGTTGTTAGTTGTTGGCCCGCTGAAAGTCCTTCCGCAAAGCCCGTTAGGGTTTGCGGAGCGAACGGAAGGATTGGCTTTCCCGGAATTGGCAAGTGCCTCAGATTGAGTAGAAAAGAGTAGTCTGCACCAAGGCTTTTGGGAAGTCTGCGACCAAGTCCTTCCGCAAAGCCCGGAGGGAGCGGAGCTCGGAAGGAGGGGAGCCTTAAAAACACACGAACGTGTGCTCCCAAAACCTTGGAGATGACACCATGAAAAAAGCATTTAACCCAATGACAATAAAGCACTTGCCAATTATCCAGCGGACCCCATGTAACTTTTCCACTGATTCTTGCGAATGAAGTATTAAGGTGAAAGACGTTTGGAACTGGAGAACAAGACAGATGAAGACAAGACGCGAATTCATATTGCATAGCGGGCTTGTAGCTTGCGGCACTCTAATTGTCAGCTCCTCGAACTTGCTGGCTTGTCCCAAGGGAAAAGTGTCATTTAATATCAAAAAGGGAAAGAAAGGATGTTCCCGTTGTATAGACGCTTTCAACGATATATTGGCCAACCCAAAGTTTAGAGCGAGATTGGACTCCCTTTTCCCCAACGCTAAGAGTGTTGCGGTTTACGCACGGAAATGGCCCTCGACAACCCGCATTCCAAAGCCATCCATAGCGCTGGGAACATGCAACAAAGCGCTCAAAAACAGGGCGACGGTCTATGTCCCTGGTTGCGCCAAGCAAATGAAAAGCGCCTACATTCTGAAAAAGCTCGAGGATAGCCTGAAAAAAGGCTAAGCGTCTTTTCCAGACGTAAATCCCCGCGAGAAGTCAACTCGCCGCCCTGTGGCGGTCGGGACGTTGGCAACTTTGCCAGCAAGCCCTGGTTATTTTTCCAAATCATCGCCATCCGGCGATAAAGGGGCGATATCGCTCATCTGAGGCGCGAGGACAACCCGGAAGCCTATACCGAAATCCCTCGTCTCCGGGGTGACGTAATCTCGAGTGGCTGAACGGCAATCCACTGGAGGGCTCAGACAGCCACCTCCGCGGATAACTTTGCATGTAGTGTTTATCGTGCTCTTCACCTCGAAATCTCCTCGCACATCGAGCGAAACGATCACGGGCGACGTCTGAACGGGATTTATGTGGTACAACTCGCGGTAAGCTTTAGGATTGTACCAGTCGTAGCACCATTCCCAAACGTTGCCACTAGTGTCGTAAAGCCCTAAAGCGTTCGGCTTGTAGGATGCCACTGGAGCGGTAACATAGTAGCCATCCTGCTTGGCGGCATCCTTGCCGGTATCGCAATCCTCGAACTTGGCGCTACGCCAGTCGAGGCAGTTCGCATATTCGGCGCCCTTGGCTCCGCCAAAGGAATCCCCCCAGAAAAACACCGTATCCGTGCCAGCTCTGCAGGCGCGCTCCCACTCCGCCTCGGTGGGAAGTCGATAGACGTAGCCCTTGGGCAGCCGTCCCGCCTGCTTCTCACGGAAAGTCAACCTCTCGCAGTACGACTTCGCCAAATGCCAGGAGATGTAGACCACCGGTTGCTCGAGGAGGTTGAAAGTGTAGCTACTAGCGTGCCACCTGGGAGCGCGGTAGCGCGGGTAGAAAACCCTGTATTGGGCGTTCGTTGTCTCCGTAGAAGCCACCCAAAAGTCGTAATTCAACTGCACGACCCGCCTTGGGGTCTCGTCATAACACCCCCTTACCTCATCGGGTTTCCGCCCCATCTTGAACTGCCCTCTTGGGACGAAGACCATATCCATTCCCGTGGAAGGAACCACAAAACGCTTGGACGCGTCGCGTTTTCCCTTGAGCATGGAGAAGTATTTTTCCCGTTTAGCCTCCCACCTGCCAGCTCTCTCCCAATCGACAACAGCGCCCTCTCTCGCCACGGCTATGGCTTTTATGATGGTTTTGTCCCTGTCGTAGCCCGACTCCGTTTTTATTTGAGCGTTCAACGCCTGTAATTTTTTCTCGATACTGACGACGCGCCTGGCCTGAACACGGTTATCGCGCCAACTTTTGTAGCCCATATCCGCCAAGAGCGCCAAAACGAGGATAACGAATATCACCGCCGTTATTTTTGCCACTCTAAACCGATGTTCGGCATGTTGGTCTATTATATTGAGAAACGGATTGACCGAAGACGGAGGAGCGGATTGAATTTTCCCGCCATGCCGATGCTGGTCCTTGAAATACGGATGGTCCTTGAATCCGGCCTTGTCAATATAACCGTCGGCATAGCGATTCTCCTTTGGAGCCAAAACCACCTTCTTTTTGGTTTTCTTACCTTTCCTCTCTTTTCCACCGTCCTTTTTCCCGTCATCACTGTCGCTCTTGGTGGCGTTACCGTCCTCCTTGGAATCCTTGTCCGCGGATATGGAGTCTTTGTTTTTATCCTGAGTGGAATCTTTGGGGTTCCTGCTCCCCTCTCGCTCCGACTTCCCAGCGTCCTTGCCCGAGGATTCCACCTTATCCTCTATCACTGGCAACTTTTCCTCGGCTTCCTTATTCCTGTTGGCATCCTTGTCCTTGCCAGTGCTACGTTTTTTTGATTTTTTACGAGACATCATTCCCTCCTTTTTCCGGAGCCATCTCCATTCCAATTGCGTTTGGGTTTTGCCTTTGGCACCGTCTTATCGGCCCGAAAGTGTAATCTTCCCTCTCCCACCACTTTTTTCAACGCTTCCACCAGCTCCGGACATACCGAAACGGAAAATTCCTTGGGACATTCAAGAAACCCTATCTCGCCGCTGGAGCATGTGATGCAAAATATCAACGTGGTATCTCCACGATGCTCCGCGCATATTTTTTTAATCTCGCCGAGCATGTTTCTATCGGCACTCCCCTCGTGAAGCCTGATATGCAGCTCGGTTGTGAAGAGCGACCGCACCAGATTCAACGGGTGGAGATTCTCGGCTATCAGTTTGGCGT
Organism: Lentisphaeria bacterium; assembly: GCA_015486135.1. Taxonomy (GTDB): domain Bacteria; phylum Verrucomicrobiota; class Lentisphaeria; order Victivallales; family JAADHT01; genus WFSE01. Next base: position 6,561 of record WFSE01000034.1, on the reverse strand, counting down.
TTCCCTCGTTGTCGTCCCCATCCCTGTCCACCAACGCCGACACGAAGACAGGAGCGTTCTCCTCCAAGAGGGGACCTATTTGCTGATACAGTTTATCAAAAACCAAACACAACGCGTCGCCATCCTCGTCCTCTATCCGGAACATCGCGTAATCCGCGCCCTTTCGGGACTGCTTCTTCTTGAGCGAGGCGATGATGCCACCGACATTAACTCCCGTATCCTTGGGAAGGGAAGCGACATCGGCCAATGAATGAGTGGCGTAGGTCCGTATGATATCGGCGTACTCGCCTAGCGGGTGACCCGTCACGTAGAACCCCAGCAGTTCCCTCTCGTCACGTAGCATCTCCCTTTCGTGGAATTCGGGAATATCCGGAACCGCCACGGAATCAACCCCCTCCTTGTCCTCCTCGTCCAGCATGTCGAAAAGGGACGCCTGCCCCGTCTCCTTGTCACGCGATGACGACTGCGCCAAAGATATCGTTGGCTCGATAACGCTAACAATTTGAGAGCGTTTCAATCCAAACGACCCGAACGCTCCCGAACGCGCCAATGTCTCCATAACCCTGGAATTAGCCACCGAGCCTACCCGCTCGCAAAAATCCAACAACGAATTGAAGGGACCATCCTCGGAGCGCGCCTCCATTACCGCCTTGGCCACAGAATTTCCCACTCCTTTCAATGCCGCCAAGCCGAATCGTATCGAGTCCCCGTCCACTGTGAAATCCCTATCGCTGACATTGACATCCGGCGGCAATACCTTTATCCCCATTTCGCGGCACTCCCTAAGGACCGGGGGCAATTTGTCGGACTTGTCAATCTCGCTATTAAGCACCGCCGCCATAAACTCGACAGGATAATGGGCTTTCAAGTAAGCCGTCCGGTAGGCCAGCACCGCATAGGCGGCGCTATGCGACTTGTTGAAACCGTAGTTGGCGAATTCGCATATCTTCGCCCATATACGTTCCGCCACCGCCTTGCTCACATCATTGCTTCCGCACCCCTTCAAAAAATCCGACTGGAGATCCTCGAGTCCTTTTTTCTTGCTCACGGAACGTCGCAGAATATCCGCCTGGGCTAGAGAAAATCCCGCCACGGCTCGCACAACCTGCATCAATTGCTCTTGGTAGAGCATTATCCCGTACGTCTCCGAGAGTATCGGCTCCATAGCTGGATGGTCGTACTCCACTTCCGCCGCGCCAGTTTTACGAGCTATATACTCGTCGATAAACTTCATCGGACCAGGACGGAAAAGAGCGGAAAGCGCACTTATGTCCTTAATTCCAGCGACCCCGAACCTCCTGCATAAATCGCGCATCCCGGCGGACTCCAACTGGAACACACACGCCGTGTCCCCCCGGTTCAGCAAGGCAAGCGTCTCCTTGTCGTCCAGAGGAATTTCGTCGAAATCCAGTTTAACGCCTCGAGACTTGGCCACATTGACTATAGCGTCCTGGATAACCGTCAAAGTCCTCAATCCAAGAAAATCCATTTTCAGCAACCCCAGAGCCTCGCACGGTCCCGCTGGATACTGGGTTATGACCTCGTTTCCTTGCCCCTTGGCCAACGGAACGAGTGAAGCCAGCCGCTGATCCCCGATTATAACCCCCGCCGCATGGATACTCATGTTCCGATTGAGGTTTTCGAGACGTTTTGCCTGTTCGAACACGTCCGCGGCCCATTTTTCATTGGCGAGTTTAGCGGCCAGCTCCTTGCTCTCCCTCACCGCCCCCTCAAGACTCCCGGCTTTATCAGAGATTAGCTTGGTCAGGGCGTTCCCCTCGTCGAAAGTCCTCCCCATCGCCCTGGCCACGTCCTTCACTGCGGCTTTGGACTTCAAGGTTCCGTAGGTTCCTATCTGCGCCACATTCTCCGTGCCATATTTCGCTCTGACATAGTCCACCACCTCGCTTCTGCGACGCTCGCAGAAATCTATATCGAAGTCGGGAGGGCTGACACGGTCGGGATTCAAAAACCGCTCGAAAATCAATCCGTACTCCAACGGATCTATGTCGGTTATCCCCGTCAGATACGCGACAATGCTACCAGCTCCACTTCCACGCCCGGGCCCGACGGGAATCCCGGCGTCCCTGGCGAATTTAACAAAGTCCCAAACCACAAGGAAATAGCTGACATAGTTCATTTTGGATATGACACCTAGCTCGCGCTCCACCCTCTCCATCACCGCTCGCCTGTCGGGAGCATCGAGATCATCCCGCCTGGGATCGAAACCATATCTCCCCTTCACACCGTCCAGGCAAATGTCCCTAAGGCAATCCTCGCGCGACACGTCCCGCTCCGGAGTGTAAACGGGATAATGGCTCACATCGGGAGTCATGGGAATAACCACGTTACACTTTTCCGCCACCTCCAACGTGTTGGACAACGCCTCGGGGATATCGCAAAACACACTAGCCATCTCCTCCGCGGACCGGAAATAGAACTGGTCCGTCGAGAAACGGAAACGCTTGATGTCGTCAACCTTCGCCTTGGTTTGTATGCAAAGGAGAATATCGTGGGCCTTAGCGTCCTCGCGCCTTAAATAATGGACATCATTCGTGGCCACGATCGGGACATTGAACTCTTTCCCCAGCAATATCAATTCCTTGTTCGCGGCGCGTTGTTCGGGTATGCCATTGTCCATCAGCTCCAAGTAGAAATCGCCTGGCTCGAAAATCGACAAATACTCGCCCAACGCCCGTTTCGCGCCTCCGCGGTCCCCGCGGGTCAAAAGCCTTGCTATCTCCCCTTGAAGGCACGCGCTCAGCCCAACCAACCCTTTCGAATGTTTCGCCAACAACTCCTTGTCTATCCTGGGCTTGTGATAAAAACCCTCGAGATGGGCGGCGGATACCAGCTCGCACAAGTTGGAGTATCCCTCGTAGTCTTTTGCCAGCAGTACAAGGTGGTACCCCTTTATGTCGTCGCGGAACTGGTCCCTGTCAAACCTAGTGGTGGGGGAAACGTACGTCTCGCAGCCGATTATAGGCTTCACCCGGCTCTTGTTCATCGTCTTGTAAAACTCTATCGCCCCCCCCATCGCGCCGTGATCCGTCATCGCCACCGCGGGCATACCGTATTCCGACGCCAAATCCGCCAGTCCACTCAGAGAGCACGCCCCGTCTAAGAGGCTGTAGTCGGTATGGACATGCAAATGTACAAACTCAGAAGACATTTCGCTCCGTCACGCATTAAGATTCTCGAGGAGGCGCTTTCAACGCCACCATTACAATCTCCGCTAGCGCAATAAAATCAAGATGCTTTCCATGCGATTATCGCGTAATCGCCGACACCGGCGATTATCGAGGACTCCCGCCACGCATGAAATCCAGTCCCCCCTCAATCTCGAGTTTTCGCCCGCAAGCCGCCGTATAGGACTTGCCAATTATTCAGCAAGCCCTAGTGTACAGACGGCGCACGCTGTAAATGCGTCCGGAACAACACATTTCGGAGGAGGACTGGGCAAATGCAACTCGAGGGACTTTTCACCGCTATAGTAACTCCATTCTCTCATGGAGCGGTAGACTACGGTGCGTTGTCGGAGCTAGTGACAAAGCAGATAGAGGGGGGTGTCGACGGCATCGTTCCAGTAGGCACCACCGGAGAATCCCCTACGTTGACGGTGAACGAACACCTGAAAGTGGTGGAAACCGTTGTGAAAACCGCCAAAGGACGATGCCTCGTCGTGGCGGGAACGGGCGCCAATTCCACCGCGGAGGCCGTCCACTTGACCAAGATGGCTAAATCGGCTGGCGCCGATGCATCCCTACAAGTGACTCCGTACTACAACAAGCCCACGCAAGAAGGACTTTACCGCCATTTCTCCACGATAGCCGACGAGTGCGGCCTACCGATAGTCCTGTACAACATTCCAGGACGCTCGGTCGTCGAAATAGCCGTTCCGACTATCAAAAGACTGGCGGAAAATCCCAAAATAGTATGTGTCAAAGAGGCGGGAGGCAGTGCCGAACGAGTAAGTGCCATTTTGGCGGAATGCGACATCACCGTGCTGAGCGGAGACGACGCGTTGACCCTGCCCATGATCGCGCTAGGAGCCAAAGGGGTCGTCAGCGTGGCCTCCAATCTGATCCCGGCCAGAATCAAAGAAATGGTCTCCAGCGCGTTGAACGGAGATTTCGCCACCGCCACCAGACTCCACAATGAATTGTATGGGGTTTTCCGGGGTATATTCCTCGAAACAAACCCCATTCCGATAAAAGCGGCTATGGCGGCGAAAGGCCTCGTGAGAGAGGAATACCGCCTCCCCATGTGCCCTATGTCTCCGGATACCCGAAAAAAGCTCCTGGAGATAATGGATGGAGCTGGAATCTGACCCCATTAAAAGCGACGCCGACGGCAACGCCAAGAAGAAAAAGCGCGGACGGATGTCTCGTCACGCCCGCAGAATCGTTGTTTACTCGTTGCTCGCCATCCTTTCCGCCATAGCTTTGGCGGACTACTGGCTTGAAACGCGGGGATTGCCTGCCGCTCTGGAACCCATCGTGCTTGAACGGCTGCGGGACAACGGAATAGAAATATCGTTCGACAAAGCCCGTTGCGGAATCATTAGGGGGGTCGTTCTAACCAACCCGAAAATTCGGGACCCCGGATATTCGGAGCGCGTGGTCTTCTCCGCCGACAAAATTTCCTTTTCCATAGCCTCGGTCATTCCGTTCGGAAACGATTTAGCGGTATCGAACAATTTCAACATAACCAACGGGGTGTTGTCCGTTCCGCTTTTTCCGGAAGCTGGCGAAGAGGGGCTGGCGGACACTCTGGAAATCAGCAATTTCAACGCTTCCGGAACCCTCACCCAAAAGGGGCTGGAAGTTCGATCGCTATCCGGCCAGCTGGGCCCATTCAAATTCACGATGGCTGGAACGTTGCGCAATATTTTCCACCCCAGAAAAAAAAGAAATTCAAAGAAAAAACACAGGCCAAGCACCACGTTCTCTCTAGCTCCACTCGCCAAACAAATCCCCTTCGACATGAGGGCGAAAATACATAAAGCCTACCTGCTCGCCAGCAAAAAAGGATTTTTCCAAGGAACGCCGTCTTGCAACGCCGTGTTCCGAGTGGATGCCAACAACACTAAAGCCCACTACTTGATGGCCCATCTCAACCTCCCACCTTTCCGGTACTCCGGAGTCGAAGTCGAAGCCGGAAAACTTACAATCTCTTTCAAAGACGGGGAATTAACCCTGGAAGAACTGGATATGGCGCTCACAAACGGTAGCACCGTGCGCCTCTCGGGGAAATACCATCCCGAAAACGACCGACTGTCAGTGCGAATAGAAGGAAGACTCGAAAGCCAAAGCGCTACATCCCTGGTAAAACACATAGCTCCGGATGCCGTCGACCAAGTCAAATTCGGGGCGAAACCCGCGACGTTCAAGGCATCGCTCGAAAACTTCTCATTCACCACTCTCAATATCAACGGAGACGCCCAAGTGGAAATCCCCTCGGCAACCATCAAAGGGCTAAATGTCGAAAATCTCGCGCTCTCACTCACATTCATGGAAAACAAACTCGAAATAAAAAAGCTCTCCTTCGATACTCCCGTGAACCACGTGGAAGGCACAGGCGTATTCCTCCCCAACGAGCAGTCGATCGACGTGGACGCATGGTGCTACGGCCCCCCGCTTTTCGTCCCGCCGTTTCTGGAGGGTGTCGGCAAGAAAAACGCCAATGCGTTTTTCGCTCAATTCAAGTTCCCAAAAGATAAAACAAAGGTCCGATTGGACGCTAAGATCCACGTCTCCTGGTACGACAAACTACGATACTACGTCCAAGGCCCGGTTACTATCTCCGCCCCCTTTAAATACAACGCCGCTAATTTCGACTCGGGACATACATACGTCGCGTTTGACGAGACCAACCTGTTCATCGTCCCGGACATGACACTGCGGCAAGGCGACTCCACGGCGCACCTCGCACTGGTGTACGAGGAAAACGACGGAGCGTCCTACCAAGTCTCGTCCAAATATTTCGCATCCAAAAGCGGTCCGGTCCAGAGAGCCGTGTTGGAACTCAGAAGCAACCTTCCCGGAACAGACGTTCTGGGATGCGTTTTGCCTGATGTCCACCTCGACGCACTCGACATCTCCCATAAAATTGACCTGACCGCCACAGGGCTCATCGACCTGAGTCCGGCAAATAAAACGAATTTCTCAATGGACATAATAGACGCATCCATTGCTTGGAACAGCATCCCGTTGAAGCGCCTGAATTGCGAGCTTCTCTTCCAAGGCTCCAAAATGATTGTCAAAGGCGCCAAGGCGAAAGTCCACACCGGGGATCTAGCGATGGACTTGACCTGCGACTTCTCCAACGATTCCGGAAGCTTCAACGGAAGCTTGAAAGACGCTGACTTCAAGGCGCTTTCAGGCAAACTCGGCTGGAACCTGAAATCGGAAAAAGGGAAAATATCGGCTAAGGCCAAAGCGGACTATTCACACGACAAAAAGGGATCCCTCCTCCTACATGGCGGCGGATCCATCGCCATACGAGACGCGGATATTTGGGAAGTGCCATTCGTAAGCGATTTTGGCAAGATCATAACCC
>WFSE01000033.1 GCA_015486135.1 Lentisphaeria bacterium | reverse complement strand
GTAGTACACCAGCCCGCTTTCACTATCATAAACCTCGCTGCTGAACCTATAGTCGAAGTCGTCCTCCATCGCTCCGCTTGAAGCAGTGATTTTCCCAAATGGTGAATACTCATAGTGGGCTTGGACGGAGCCAGAAGCGTCCACATAATCGGTGATGATAAATCCCTCCGCGATGGATTTATATTTGCGGTTCCCGCGGGGGAAAGGGCTTTCAGGTTTGTCGTCGCCGACAAACCTGAAACAGTCGTTCGGTTGTAGTTCCCTGCAGCCCATAGTGGGGATAACCTACCATTTGCCCGCGTAATTCGCAAGTCCATTCAAAAAATCGGGGCTGAAATCCTTAGCGTCATTTTCTTCGGTTAACTTTCTTGCGCTAAGCTATATTTTGGGCCGTTTTTCGCAAGTAATTGAATACAAATATGTCAAATTTAGCGGGGGCAGGCCCCGATATCAGGCCCCGATATCACCATATCACAGAGCAGGAGTATGGCGACGGCAGTGTACGGGTATCCCAAAAACGCGCACCCCGCGGATTGAAGTAGAATTACCGAGCGAACAAGTTCGCCGATGGCCGAGCGTGTTTTCTCCGGAGGGGCGGAACGGGTGTTCAATACCATATGGTTTTTGGACACGATGAACATAAATATGCCGGAGGCGGCCAATCCAAGAAAATCGCTTGGAGGCACGGTTCCCACTCTGGCCATAACATCCAACGCCCCGGTCCCTATTGGCGCCAAAACTATCCACAGGAACGGGGTTAGCAAAAGAATATACCTCCCCCTTTTGGGGCGACCGCTTTCGTTCTCCTCCGACGCCGCCATGGTCAGGGCCATAAAATACAGAAGCCAAACCATGCACGCCACCAACAACGCCGGATTGCCCAACGCCCGTTCTCCGGGAACACCCGCCGCCACGAATCCCGCGATAAGCGAGGACACGCGGCACAACGCCATATTGAAAGGCCCTGCAATAAGATGTCTTTTCGTCATCCTATTGCATGAACAGACGAGCGCCGCCAAAAGGCATGCGAAAACAAAGAGATTCGGTCCCGCGAGACACGCGGTGGACAGCCCAGCGGCCAAAAGGAGCCAAGAGACCGCCGAGACCGCTCGACTGGAAATCCTGCCGGAGGGAATTGGTCGCTCAGGACGCTCCACGGCGTCCAAAGCGGCGTCGGATACGTCATTATCGAACAAGCCAAACACGTAGATGAAGAGAACCGCCGCCACGGCCCACAACGCGGCAAGCGTCTCGAACCTCCCCTTGCCAAGGTCGAATCCCAAAAGCAGAGCAGGCAGCCCCCTCATTTTCTCAGCCGCCAGATATCCCAGAACCACGTCTCCGGGAACGGTCATAAGATTAGGCAGCCTGGCCAGTTCCAGCCAAGCGCCCGCGCGCCGCCAAACGCCATGACCTTTTTCCAACTCGCCAACTGCGTTCATATCGGATTAGCCTCCCGCTTTCGCCTCCCGGAAACAGTGGAGTCTGGACGCCATTTGTCAACCCGCGGCGCATCCAAGTCATCCGAAGGTGTCGTCAAAGCATTCGCCGATACTCTCCCGGCAGTACCCCAACCTTTTGGAACCGCTTGACATTCAAGGAAATGCCTTTATTCTAATTGGTTTGGGCGGGCGCACTAGGGGACTTGGCTCAAAGATTATTGTCCGGCGGTTCCAGCAACACAACTGGACCGGCGTTCGCCTTGGTGTCCGTGGAGGATGTTTGATGGCGCACCGTATTACAAATGTCGCATTGTCGTCGTTGGCCTTGTTGCTATCCTTTTCCGTATCGGCCCAAGAGGTACTGACTCCGGAGGAGATGGAACAAAACAAACTTTCGGTCATCGAGCAATTGCGGGCGTTGTTCCAAAACGATAGAAAGGCCATCAAGGCGGCGGCGGAGCGTCTCGCCCCCGATATCAAGCCCTATGTCCGAGTCGTCAAAGGGACTGACGGGAAAGCCACCCTCATCTACAGATTGCGCAACACAAACGGAAAGGATCTGGTTTCACCACTGGAAAGCATTGTCTCCCGCTCCGCCACGGTCGAATACAGCGAGGAGAAAAACATAATAGTAATCCACGACGACGAGGCGAAGATTCCCGAGATTATCGACGCCATCGGAAAAATGGACATCACAGTCCCCCAAGTTCTCGTGGAGGCCCGGGTTTTGGAGGTATTCCTGCAATCCGGCACCGAGAGGGACATTCGGCTTGAATACACGAAAATAGACCGTGGGGACGGAACAATCAACAAGGCCGGATTTAACCTGACCGCGCCCTCCCAAAACCGCCAGCCCGGCCAGGGAACGGCTTTGGACTGGACCCCCTACTCCCCCGGCACCACGACCAGCCGGATCGCTAAAAACCTGAATTTGTACATACGGTGGCTTCAAAACACCCGTAACGCCAGGATATTGTCGGCGCCCAACATCATCGTCGATCTGGGGGCCACCGCCAGCATAGTCACCGGGGAGGACCTACCTATACAGGAAACCCAAGTGACGGGAAACTCGGTCACCACCTCCACGCGTTACAAGCGGATAGGGGTCAAACTCAATGTCACTCCACTGATTATCAACAAGGACAAAGTGCAGTTGAAAGTATTCCCGGAAGTCACGTCCGTCATAAGATACGAGCAGTTCACCCAGAACAATCTGACTTTCAGCACGCCAGTCATAGCTATCAGAAACATCAACACCGAACTAGCGATGAAGGACGGAGAAATCATCATTTTAGGAGGACTGTATTCAACAGAGAAAATGATTACCAAACGCCGCACCCCGTATCTCAGCGACCTCCCCTTGATAGGCGACCTCTTCACCGCCCTTGACGAGTCGAACGTGCAGAAACAACTAGTTTTCTTCCTGAAAATGCATATCCTCAAGCCCTCCGACGGAATATTCGCCCACCAAGATCTGGAGCAGACATCGGACGACATGCGCAAGGCGGCGGATATAATAGAGGAATCGAACACGATCTTCCCGATAAACAACAGACGATATAGAAAAAAAGAGCTAATTCCGGTGAAAAAGAGAAGGCAGGCGGATATTAAAAAAGAAAAAGGCGGCGAGCCTCCTCCCGCTCCTGACGACACCGGGGACGGAAACTAATGGCGACGCCCTTCTGCCTTTCTCCGCCTAGCGATTTCGTTTGCCAGGTGTCCGTTGAGAACTCTTAGGTTGCTAATTGAACATGCTTTCAGGTAAAAAACGAAAAATCGCAGTAAGCGCTCTTTTGGTGGCCTTGTTGGCGGCCGCCATTATCGCCTACTTCCTCTCACCGCCCGCCGGGGGGGATGTCAAGTCCGCCAAGGCGCGGCGGGCTCTGGACCGGTTTCACAAGGTGAAACGAGGCGATCTCGTGCTTGGAGTGAGTCTCAGCGGGACGGTTAATGCCCAAAAAAAGTACAAGATCGCGTACAAGGTGCCCTTCAACACCAAACTCATCTACGTCGTCGACGAAAACGCCCATGTCAAGGAGGGCGAAGTCCTAGCCAAATTCGAAACGGAAGGATTGGAGCAGAAGATAGAGGATCTGAAGCTGGATTTGGAAAACAAACGTAAATCCCTGGCGATAGCCAGCAAGGAGCGCGACGTGCTTGTCAGCACCAACAAGGCCACTGTGGCCGCCGCCGAGAACCGGTTGGTCGACGCCGAGGAGGCCTTCAACAAGTACGTCCGCTACGATGGCCCCAGGCAGAAGGACAATCTCGAATTGGCGGTGGACAACGAAGAGCAGAAACTGAAGGAGATGGAATCGAACTACCAAAAAGAACTGGAAGCGTTCAACGACACCATCTTCTCCAGCGAGGCCGACATGAACACCGCCAAGCTGAAATTGGAAGGACTGGCTAAAGCGGTGAAAGGACAAAAGGTGGCGCTGCATAACGCCACATTGAATCTTAAAATCTTCAAACGATACACCTATCCCGACACCGTGACATCGCTGGAAAACAGATTGGACGAGACGAAGCTGAACTTGGAGCAGGTCCGTATAAGCACCCGGTCCAAGCTAAGGCAGCACGATGACGACATATACCGGCAGAAGTTGAACATCAAAAAAGTCGAAAAAGACTTGGCTCGCTACTCAGGCTATCTACCAATGATGACCATCAACTCATCCGTCGACGGCATTGTGATGTATGGGGACCCGGACAGGCGCTGGGGGCGCGTGGATGTCAAAGTCGGAATGGACGCCAAGAGGAACAAGGTGTTCCTGACAATCCCCGACTTGAGCCAGCTCATAGTCAACTTCGACCTTCCGGAGCAATACCGGCAAAGGGTCAGCATCGGAGACAAGGCGCTGGTATCGCCCGAGTCCACTCCAAACCTGAAAATACAAGCGGTTGTATCGAAAATAGAGGCGTTGCCCGTGAATCAGATAGGTTGGGACCCATATTCCCCAAAAATATACAAGTCGATACTGGAAGTTACCGGAAACCACAAGGGGCTGGTATCGGGAATGAGCGTTAGAATAGAAACCATACACTCGGTTCTGAAAAACCGCCTGACAATTCCGGTGGAGGCGGTTTTCGAGCGAAACGGGCAATATCTGGTGTACGTTAAAACCAAGACCAAGTACAAAGAGGTGCCAATCGACATAGGCGCTTCGAACGACAATTTCGTCGAGATCACCGCCGGCCTGTCCGAAGGCGATGTAGTGTATTTGTTCCGCCCATTCAAGTCTTCCGGCTCCGGCGGCAAATAGTTGGTTTTCCGGAATCGCTTGGCACCATAAAACCTAGCGGATCCGGTGTCCGAAGGAGGTTCCAAAGTGGCGGACGATATTATTCGCTTCGAGAACATATGCAAGACATACACGCTTGGCGTGGAAGTCCCGGTCTTGAAAAATATAAATTTGAGCGTCAGCGAGGGAGAGTTCATCGGAATCATGGGGGCCTCCGGTTCCGGGAAATCGACATTGCTAAATCTTTTGGGCCTGCTGGACGTCCCAACCTCGGGACGATATTTTCTTTTGGGGGAGGAGGTGGAACGCTTTTCGGACGACCATTTGGCGGCCTTGCGCAATAAGGCGATAGGGTTCGTTTTCCAGAATTTCAACCTTTTCCCGCATCTGAACGTCGAGCAGAACATAGAAGTTCCAATGGTCTATGCGGAGGCATCCAAACGGGAACGCAGGGAGCGCGCCCGGGAACTAGCGCAACAAGTCGGACTAGGCCATAGACTTACCCACAGGCCCAACGAGCTCTCCGGGGGCGAGTG
>WFSE01000032.1 GCA_015486135.1 Lentisphaeria bacterium | reverse complement strand
TCCCCACACCACCTAGCATGCGGGTCCGCACTAGGCGGTTCACGGAAATCACCGGGCCGTAGCCGGGTAGTGAATACGTATCCACTCTTCTTGGATGGAAATCAGACCTTGCTCCGCCAGCCATTGGTTCGACATTGCCATATGGGGCGCCATTGTGGGGGATTTCCCAAAAATTGTTAAAAATCGATGGCTTCCACCCCTCCTACTCTAGGGTTTACTGAAAAAGTCGTCTCTCTGCTATTTGCCGAAAAAACAACCACCGCCAAAGGGGCTTTTTTCCAGGCATCCCAACCATGGCCGTTAGAGCGCGCCGTGAAAACAAGGCATGGAAAAGGGACAAAAAAACCTCACACCATTTGTCGAGGTTCATCACCAGGATTATCATCGCGATCCAGACTTCGGAAGTGTTTTGGAGTTTAGCCATTATCCGATTCAGTGCGTATTTCCGTTTGCCCTGCCCGAATTTGCCCTCGATCGCGATTCTATCCAACTCATCTTCCCGTCGCTGGCGGCGTTTTTCGGCGAGCTCCGCCGCGTTGCCGGGCGTTTCTTTCGGAGGATGCCCCAGCGGCTTGACCGAGAAGCGGATTCCCAGCTCCCTGAGCAACGTCCTGTTCTCCCTTGTCCCGTATATGGCGTCGGCGTGGACGGAGCCCGGATAGTCCGAACTTCCTCCGGAACTCCTCCACCTGCCCGCGGAGATCCCCGGCCTCGTTGAATGCGTTCCAGGACAGGCGGTGTATCCTCGCCACACCGTCGACCAGGCTCGCGGACAGCTTCGCCCCGAACTCCACCGGAGCCGACGCTTTGCCGCGGACTATCGGGCGGACGTGGGGCTGGTGGATGCTGACGATTCGGTCTTGGACGCGGTGCTTCCTTTCGCGGAACATCTCCTCCTGTTGCTGGAAAAGAAGGCGGAGAACGGCTAGCCGCTCTTGTTCCCTTTCCGTCAACTCGGCTAAATGGAGGAGGCGGTCGATATGCTCCAAGTCCCTCCGGAGGAACCCGAGCTGGGCCTTTATCCCCTTCCTCAGCGCTCGTTTGCCCGGCCGCCTCTTCTTCGCCACGGCAAGGAAAGCCTTCCTCCCCTTTTTGGGGTACATGCGGGGCTTTCTGCCCCGACGCCCGGACCGGGCCCAAAGCTTGTCTACCAGCGACTCGGCCTCCTCCCGCGCTTCGTTCAGGAGCCCGAGATCGGTCGGATACTTGATATCGGCGGGGGCCACCGTGGCGTCGACTATCAGCTTGGTCAAGCTTCCCGTCGAAAGGAAGCGCGAATTCCGGAAATTTCGGATAGTCGTCTGCTTTCCTATACATGCGCGTCTCCAAGCTTTTCGAGCAATAAACCACAAAAACCTTGGACAACACACACCATAAAACGCACATAACAAGTTGACTATCAATAAGTTATGAATATTTAAGCAAGCCCAGCTTAGAGAAACTGAAGAAACGCGCTACTCCGCGGAAACCGCGATTTTCACTATTTCGTCGCCGTTTCTGACGAAGATGGAATCGTATGCGAAAGCCGGAGTTGCTTGGACATCGCCGCCAATGGCGGCCTCGGCGAGGATCTCGCATTTATCCAAATCCCGTAAAAGGAAGATATTCCCCTTCAAGTCCACGAGGAATATCTTGTCCCCCCCGAGGAGGATTGGAGAGGCGTAAAATCCGTTTTTGAACTCCTTGGTCCATATGGTGGCGCCCGAATTAGCATCGAGGCATGTGACCACCCCGAAGCTCGCCGCCAAATAGACGCGTCCCGCCGGAGTCGCTAGGGGGCTAGCTACATCGGGGAGATCCACATCGTCCCGGGACCATAGGATTTTCCCGGAGACGGCATCTAGTGCCACGGCGGCGGCGGTATCGTTGGCGACGAACACTTTTCCATCGCAAAAGGCCGGGGAAGGAGCGACTTCTCCGGACAGGCATTCCGTCCGCCAAAGCTCCTCCCCCGTCTTGGTGTCATATGCGACCACCGTTGAGCTCGTAGCGAAAAAAGCGGCCAATCTGCCTCCGCCATCTGCGGTTTCGATTCTTGCGACAATTGGCGATGCCCAGGATATGCTTTCGGAGCGTTCAACGGTCCATATCTCGGCGCCATCCCTAGCCGAAAGGGCCATCACGGATCCGGTCGAGGAATGGTCGAGTTGCACCAACACCTCGCCATCCAGCGCCATAAGAGACGACGAGTAAGCGTAATGGTTGTCGGGCACACCGGGATTCATACGCCACAATGGATCGCCGTCAAGAGAGAACGAGGCGATATCTCCGGTGGCGAAGATAGCGCACACCACGTCCCCATCCACAGCCATAGTTGGCGCAGCGAATCCGGTATCCTCCGTTGGTTTCGGCAAAGCCGCTCCGTCAACGGCGAAAAACGGGACGATATTTCTCCAAAGAAGCTTGCCGGTGGAGGCATCGAAAGAATACACTTCCCGAGCGGATTTATCTCCTCCAGTCAGGAAGACCCTACCACCAGCGACCACCGGGGAGCTAAACCCCCGTCTCGGGATACGCGTTCGCCACATTATTTCAGGTTTGACGCATCCCTTCCACGCGAGATCCGCGGCGTCCGCCCTCGCGGAGCCGTAACGCCCCCTGAAATCCGGCCATGGCGCGTCCGCGCCCCGCGCGCCTGTAACGGGTCCCCTCCCCCCGACGGGCCCCACAC
>WFSE01000031.1 GCA_015486135.1 Lentisphaeria bacterium | reverse complement strand
GGACCCTGGCTTGGCGGCGATTTTGAGGCGCGAGGGTGAGGTAGGCGGGCTTTTGGGGAGTTTTCCCCACATAGTGGAGGTCGTGGAGTACAACACCGGTGCTGGATTGCCCTATTTGGCGACCCGGTTTGTCAATGGTGTTCGTTTAGACGTGTATATATCCAACGCTTCCCGACTTTCCGAGAGGCAGGCGTTGGACATAATAATCCAAATAATGGATGCCGACATACACATTTTGAACTGCGGTTTTCTTTACCGGGACATAAAGCCCGAGAATGTGCTCATAGTGGAGGACACCGCTACCGCGAAGTTGTTCGACTACGGCCTGTGCGTGTCTTTGGAGCGCGCGGCGCGTCCCGTTCCTTCGGACGCGCTGGAAGGATCTCCGTTCTACATGCCGCCCGAGCGGATAATCGCGTCACCGGAAGGTGAATACAGCGAGGTGTATTCCCTTGGCATGCTCCTTTTCCACATGCTTGCTGGCGAGACTTATTTTTCTCCTAAGGATGTCAAGGAGCTTGTCACCAACCATGTTCGGACCGAACGCGGGGGTAGCGTCGGGAGCAGGTTGAAGCACTGCTCGCCTAGGGTGGTGGAGGCGCTCAATCGAATGATCCAACGGGATCCCGCCGCCCGTATAGGGAGTTTGTTGGAGGCGCGGGATACGTTGGACGATTTGGCGAGTGGCGCTTTGGGGTACCCGTTGTCGCCGAAGAGAACGAGGTTTCAATACGCTCCGAGATGGAGGTCCGGATGTTTGTCGCCGAGGAATTTGTGGGCCATGGCGCTGGCGTTGCTGGCCACGGTGGCGGTAGCGCTTGGGGGTTTGGCGGGGTGGCGTTACAAGCAGCGTTTGGACGAGAAGGCGTTTCGATTGGAGATAGCCAAGAGGACCGCGTCCCGGCTGGGAGTGCCTTTGGATGTGAAGCCCCCGTCGGCCACTCCTGGGGAGTTAGCGATAATGATAGGGGAACGCGCCCGTGAATTGGCGTCGAAAAAAGTGGCGGCGTTGCCAGTTTTCGACGAACGGTCGGAACTTGCCGAGATTCGGAAAGAGGTGGGAGCGGTGGACGTGGCGGCAACAGGTCGGACGTTGCCTGTGGGGGAGGTGGAAAAGCTCGCCGCGAGAGAGGTGGAGCGCTTGGCGCTGAAAGAGGCTGGGAAACCCCCCATGGTTTTCGACGCGGAGAGTGTTGCCAAAAAAGCCGCTAAAGAGCTCGGAGTGTCGTATCCCACGCCATTGCCTACGATATCCGTAGAAGAGGCGGACAAGCGCGCTTCGGACGAAGCGGCGGCCAGGACTCTGAAAAAGTATCCATTGTCGATGCTTTTGAATGCGAACAAGAAAATCATGCTTAAATACCAGACGTACAAGGTAGGCGACACGGTGAGCACTTGGAACATGCTTTCCGGGAGGAAGGTGTCCGGAGTGTTTCAAGGAGTGCTGCCGGATTCGAAAGTAAAGATAGGGGGGCAGGAGATAAGGACGGCTGACATGCCGGAGTTGGACAGGGTGAGATTCACACCTGGATTGTCGTCGTTGAAGGTCGCCGCCGCAGTCAAGCTGGCGAAGAAGGAGTTCAAGAAGCGCCGTAAAAACTATTATTTAGCCGAGCGGAAGAAGGTTAGACGGGAAATCCTTAGCCGTGGCGGGTACGTCGAATCTTCCGATGGGGAGTGGGTGTCGGCCAAGGAGCTGGTCGATGCTGCGGTGCGGAAGGCGCGGAAGGAGTTTGAAGCGGATAGGGCGCGATGTTTGGCCGAGGCTAGGGCTCGAGCCAGGAAGGCGTTCGACGAAGAGAAGTTTTTCAGACGGTACGGTTACCAGCGTATTGATGGCGAATGGTGTTTGATGGCGGATTCCATCGACAAGTTACTGGAAAATCGCAGGAAACGCTTTGAGATCGAGAGGGCGGTTGAATTGAACAAGATAATGGCAGCGGCCAAATGCGAGGCGGAAAAGGAGCTGTACCGTCGTTACGGCTATATTATGGTGGATGGGAAGTGGGTCCCGGCAAAATCGCTTTTGGATGAGAAGATATCCGAAGCTGTCGGGGATTTGGGGCCGGAGTGAGCCACGGGAGGAAGTTGCTAAACCGGCTGTTTGGGGAATTGTTTCGGACAGCATTGCCATGCAAATCAATTAGGGCTCACTGAATAATTGGCAAGCGCTTAAGAATTATTGGGTTAGATCTGTTTTTAGTGGTGTCGTCTCCAAGGTTTTGGCAGCAAACCTCCCAAAGCCCTTGGATCCGACTGGCGATGTGAGGCACGTGCCAATTCCGCGAAAGCCGGAAACGCACCGCTGATCACGTTGCCTTCGCCTAGGAGTGCAAAGCACGCCGTCGGCTTGTCGCCTAATCACAAGTCCTCCATAGCCGCGTGGCGGCGACGGAGGATCGGCGCATTTCCGACTTTTTCAGTAAACCCCAATTGGGAGAGGGAAATGAGAATTCAAAAAAGATGCTCGTGCGTGCTTGGATTTGTGGTGTTTCTTTCCGTTCTCTTTCTTTCATTATCTCTTCGCGCCGCGGAGCCGAGCTTGGCGGCCGCGGACAAACTGGACCGCGAAGGAAACTACAAAGACGCCTGCAATATCTACGCTAAAATTGCGTTTTCCAAGGCGTTTCCGGCGAAAGAGAGCGCCAAGGCGCTTGAGATGGGGGTCTTGGAGCTGCGTAGGATAAACCGCGTCAGGGATATCGACAGGTTGATCAATAATTCTGTCGCCGCGCGGCCCGACGATTGGCCGGTGCTTTACTCCGCGGCGAAAATGTGGATGGATGTCGAACATTTCGGGTATCTGATCGGGGGCGAGTTTGTTAGGGGATCCCACCGCGGCGGCGGAGAGATGGTAAACTCGTACCAACGCGACCGGGTTCTGGCGTTGCGTCTGTTCAAACGGGCCGCGGAACTCGCGGAAAGCGCCGGAGCGTCGCCCCGCGAGCGCTACGAGATACTGAACCGCTTCGCGGGCGCGGTGATGTACGACCGCGGATACGACGAGGCGTGGCGTCTTCAAATACTCACGAACCTCGACAAATTGCCGGAATTGGAGAAGAATGTCGGCATATACTATTTCTATAGTCGCCGAACCGGGGCGCCTGTGAATCCAGACGGTTCCCCGGTGTTTTTTAATCTTCCGAAATCGTTCGCGGCGGCGAAAAACGACGGGGAACGCTGGCGATGGCTGATAAACGAGGCGGCGGTTGCGTGCCCTGAAAAGAAATACGTTCAACTCGAGCTATTCGCTAATTTTCTCCAAGAGCAGTTTGGCGTACAAACCATGGCGTTTGATTGCTACCGTGACCGGGGGAAGTCCGCGGAACTCGTGGATGACGGTCCATATTCAGTGCACACCCTAGCGGAGGACGAGACCATCGCGCAACTCGCGACTGGACTGAAGCGCTTCAAGTTGCCGGACGAATTCAATTTCATCAAAATCCAACGCGAAATAGCCGCATCCGACGACCGGGAGTCGGCGCGCAAGGCATTGGATGCTTTGGCGGACATTTTCACCAACAGGCGGCAATACGACAAGGCCGCCGAAATCTGGCGGGAGTGCGTTAGTCGTTACGGCCAAAACTCCAACGGCTGCGATTACAAAGATGCGCTTGACCAGATTGTCGCCAACTGGGGACGCTTCGAGCCGACGCTACCCGAGACGGCCGGAAGGCCTGGGAAGCTGCTGTTCCGCTTCCGAAACGCCCGCGAAGTATCGTTCGTAGCTAGAAAGATCAATATCGACAAACTCTTGGAGGATGTGAAAAAGTACATTGAGTCGAATCCGTTGGATTTTGACTGGTATAAAGTAAGGCTATCGAATATCGGATACGATTTAGTTAAGGGTGATCGGAAGAAATATGTGGGTGAAAAAGTCGCGGAGTGGTCGGAAACCCTTTCGCCGGCGAAACACCATTTCGACAAAATCGTGAAAATAAAGGTGCCCCTGGAAAAAGGCGGAGCGTATCTCGTAACCGCGAAGGTCGCGGACGGGAACACCTCGAACATCGTGCTGTGGCTCAACGACGCTGTTTTGGTTAGGAAGGAGCTTGACAATTCGATTCTTTACTTCGTCGCCGACGCCGAGACCGGACAGCCTTTGGGAAACGCCAATCTCGAATTTTTCGGCTACATTCGGGATGGAGTGGGAACTCCGAGAAGACACAAAAAGGTGAATTTGCGCGCCAATGCCGATGGCATGGTGATTGTCGACTGGAAAACAATCCCCCGCGGATACTCCTGGCTAGTAACGGCCACATCCGAGGACGGCATGAAAAAAGCGTTTCTCGGGTTCAATAGGATTTGGTACGGTCGTAGGGGATATAACACGTACGGCGTCAAAAAGGCGTATTTGATGACAGACAGGCCGGTCTATCGCCCGAAGCAGACGGTGCGGTTCAAATTATGGGTTAGGCGCGCGAGATACGATTTGGGCGAAGGCCAATCGACCTATGCGGGGCGCGCTTTTCGCGTGGAGATACGCGATCCCCGCGGCGGGAAAATATATGCGAAAACGTTGACCGCGGACGAGTTCGGCGGCATATCCGGCGAGTTGGCGCTTCCAGAGTCGGCGACCTTGGGCAACTACCGGATTTCCGTCGGGAGGCGTTATGGCGGGACCTTCCGCGTCGAGGAATACCGCAAACCGGAATTCGAGGTGTCGATCGAGGCGCCTAAGGCGCCAGTGGCTTTAGGCGACTCTATCAAGGCCGTCATCCAGGCGAAGTATTATTTCGGCGCTCCGGTGACGAACGCCAAGGTCAGATACAAGGTGACTCGGACACCGCGGGACTCGCGGTGGTTTCCCCCGTCGCCTTGGGACTGGCTTTACGGTCCTGGCTACTGGTGGTTCGGTTGCAAGCGGTACTGGTATCCGGGCTGGAGCTCCTGGGGGTGCGCGCCACCCTCTCCGTGGTGGTATCCGCATTCTTCTCCCCGGCCGGAGCTGGTGATGGAGAACGAGGTGACGATAGGGCGGGATGGAACGGTTGAAGTGGAAATTGACACCGCCGTGGCCAAGGCGCTTTTCGGGGACATCGATCAGAACTACGCGATTTCCGCGGAGGTGGTGGACCAGTCGAGGCGGATGGTGGCGGGAGCGGGAAACGTGGTTGCCGCCGTCAAACCGTTCAACGTTACGGCTTGGCTCGAACGGGGATTCCTCCTAGCTGGCGAAACGGCGACCGCGAGATTCGCGGCTAGAACCGTCCTCGGTGATCCGGTCTCCGGAAAATGCGTTATGAAACTGCTGAAGATTACATACGATGGCGCCGGGAAGCCGTCCGAGACACAGGTCGAGGTTTGGGAGCCGCGGATATCGGCGGACGGAACGGGCTCGGTGCAATTCAAGGCGGCCGCGCCGGGGCAGTACAGGCTCTCCTGCGTTGTCACCGACGCGAAGGGAGCCTCTATTGAGGGGGGCTACATTTTCACCGTCCGCGGGGACGGCTCTAAATGGAGCGCCACCGATGGTGATTTCCGGTTCAATGACATCGAACTGGTAAGCGATAAACGCGAATACGCTCCCGGCGAGAAGGCGACGCTTATGATATCGACCAACCGCCCGGAGTCCTTCGTGCTGCTCTTTCCGCGGGCGGGAAATGGAAGCTCCACTAAGCCGACCGCGCTGCGATTGACTGGCAAGACCGCGTTCGCGGATCTCGCGATTGCCAAAGGCGACATGCCGAACATCTTCGTGGAGGCGATTACCGTCTCGAACGGAAGGGTTCACAAGGTGGTGCGCGAGATAGTCGTGCCGCCTGAGAAGAGGGTTTTGAACGTCGAAATCGTCCCGAATCACCCGAAAAACACCTTCTACAAGCCCGGAGAGAAGGCGAAACTCAAAATAAAAGTTACCGATATATTCGGCAATCCGGTCAAATCCTCGGTCGTCATGACGCTCTACGACAAGGCTGTCGAGTATATCAGCGGCGGCTCCAACGTCCCCGACATCAAGCCGTTCTTTTGGAAATGGCGCAGGCGCTATTCTTCGAGTTATATCTCGAACACCACCCGCTTTTTCAGAAACATTGTGGAAGGTGATTTTATGCTGGGCCTGGGGGTTTTCGGCGAGATAACCGCGGATTCGGGAGCGACCGACGTGGATGACGAAAATACAACCCGAGCCTCCGAGGAAGGGACATTGGGTGTGGATTATTTAGGGGGCCATGTGAGAAAGAAGGGGGGCACTCCGGCGCCCGCCGCGATGTCGATGAATGAAGCTGGTGACGGGGGTTCTAGCCCGCCGGCGGAGCGGACGAAAGTTGCAATTCGTTCGAATTTCGCGGACACCGCGTACTGGAACGCCTCCATCACTCCAAACGCCGACGGCATAGCGGAGGTCGTCGTGCCGATGCCCGAAAACCTTACCACCTGGGTTGCGAGGGTTTGGTCGATCGCGGGCGGTACGCGCGTCGGAGAAGGGCGAGCGGAAATTATCACGTCGAAGGATTTTCTTCTGCGTCTGATAGCGTCGCGGTTTCTTGTCGATGGCGATGAGGCGACGTTCTCCGCCGTGATACACAACCGGACGAAATCCGCGAAAACCGCGAAAGTCGCGCTGAAGCTCGACGGGAAGGTTCTGCGGGCCCTGGATTCCACATCGACGACTCGTTCGGTGGAGATTCCCGCCGATGGCGAGACGCGGGTGGACTGGAGGATCGCTGCGCTCGCGCCCGGGGAGGCCAAGGTGGTTATGACCGCCGTCGCCGGCGAGGATTCGGACGGGATGGAGGTCAAACTGCCGGTACTGGTCCATGGCATTGAAAAGCAGGTGGCGTTCACAGGCTCGATTCCGGCTGAATCATCCGCGAAAACCGCGTCCATGTCGGAGAAGGACACTTTGGCGAAAGGGCGCGTGTGGTGCGATGCCAAAACTAAAACCGCGAAATTCGCATTCACCGTTCCGAAAGACAGGCGCACCGGCGAGACCACGTTCACGTTGCGTTATTCGCCGACGCTCGCCGGAGCGATGATCGACGCGTTGCCGTATCTGGTAGCCTAT
Source organism: Lentisphaeria bacterium (assembly GCA_015486135.1). Classification (GTDB taxonomy): domain Bacteria; phylum Verrucomicrobiota; class Lentisphaeria; order Victivallales; family JAADHT01; genus WFSE01. The sequence continues at coordinate 16,372 of WFSE01000031.1, read as the reverse complement.
CCATACGGCTGTACGGAGCAGACGCTGAACCGTTTTCTGCCAACCGTCATTACCAGGAACGTTCTGCGTCGGATGAAGGTCAATCTCGCGAATGTCGCGGCGAAACGCGCTAATCTCAACGCCACGGAACTCGGCGATTCGAAGGAACGGGCGAAACAATGGAGCAAATATCTTCCAAATGGCAAAAACCCGGTTTTTGACGAGAAAATAGTCGACGATATGGTGAAGGATGGGATTAGGCGTCTTGGATCGATGCGTTGCTCCGACGGTGGTTGGGGTTGGTTCTCCGGCTACGGGGAACGTTCCTATCCGGACACCACCGCTCTGGTAGTGCGGGGATTGCTGATCGCCAAACGTCTCGGGGCCGCGGTTCCGGCCAATATGATTGGACAAGGCGTGGGATGGTTGCGCGCCTACCAGAGCCGCGAGATTCGCAAGATAGAGAACGCTGGCTCCAAAATGGAACCGTACAAACCATTCGCGGATGATCTCGACGCGTTGGTTTTGTCGGTTCTGGCGGATGCTGGAGATAAATCCGCCGGGATGAAAAAGATGACCGATTTACTCTATCGGGATCGAACGAAAATCTCGGTTTACTCGAAATGCCTGTTGGCGCTCGCTATCCATAAACGTATGTCGGCCGCGGGTAAATCCGCGGATCTCGCGCCGAAACTCGATATGCTGATTAGAAACGTCGAGCAGTTTTTGGTGAAAAATCAGGAGACGCAGACCGCGTATCTGGACTTGGGCTCGGATAATTATTGGTGGTGCTGGTACGGAAGCGAGAGCGAGACCATGGCGGCGTATTTGAAGCTGTTGGCGGCGACGAAACCGAAAAGCGAGACCGCCGCCTGGCTCGTCAAATATCTGCTCGACAACCGCAAGCACGGGGCTAGGTGGAGCTCCACGCGCGACACCGCTTTAGTCATCGAGGCGATGGCCGACTACATTTTGGCGACCGGCGAGGACAAGCCGGATATGACCGTCAAGATATTGATCGACGGCAAACCGGCGAAGTCGGTGAAAATCGATGGCTCGAACCTCTTCAGCTATGACGACAGGCTGGTGTTGAACGACGACGCCCTCGCGGCTGGAAAGCACATCTGCGAGATCCGCGTCGATGGCGCCGGTCCGCTCTATTTCTCGGCGTACCTCAAATATTTTTCGCTGGAGAAGTTTATCGAAAAAACGGGATTGCGGATAAAAACGCGTAGACGCTATTACAAGCTCGAACGCGTGAAGGGCACCGCGAAAACCGCGGGCGTCCGCGGGCAGGTGGTCGATATGAACGTTGAACGCTACAAACGCGTGCCGCTCGCGAATCTCGCGGAAGTGAAAAGCGGTGATCTAGTCGAGGTCGAGCTTTTGGTCGACAGCGACAACGATTACGAGTACATAATGTTGCAAGACCACAAGCCCGCCGGGTTCGAGCCGATGGAGAACCGCAGCGGATACAACGGCAACGCTATGGGAGCGTACGTCGAGTTCCGCGACGCGAAGGTTTGCTTTTTCGTCCGAAGCCTCGCGCGTGGTTCGCATAGCCTGTCGTATCGCCTCAGGGCGGAGACTCCGGGTAAGTTTTCCGCATTGCCGGCGATTGGCGCCGCGATGTACGCGCCCGAACTAAAATCCAACTCCGACGAATTCAAAGTCCAAGTTGGAGAGTGAAAGAAAAGAGCGCGGACGTGTCTCCGGGCCGCGGGGTGCCGAAAGCGCGGTTGTGACGGAGAGGGAGCGGAGATCGCAAAAATTGCGCAAATCAACACGGCGTGTAGGGAACGGGCTAGGCCGTTCCGCGGAAATTGCGCAAAATATTTGCGCTGATTCGTGAAAATTCGTGGCGAAATTTACGCACGGGTTGAGATAATACGCATCGGGTTTCGCCTTAGGGCATGCGGTCATTCGCCGGGTTCGGTGTCGATGGCATGCCTTTTCTTTTTTAGGTAGTTGATGGTGGTGCGGACAATAACGAATCCCCCGATGAAGGCGAGAAACACGCCGGTCAGCGCTATTAGTGCGGATTCGACCCCGAGATTTCGTAATTGAAGGGGGAAGCACATAATGGTCAAGGCCAATCCCGAGGCGAGCATCGCCCCGAAAATAAGCCAAACGCCGATTAGCGTAATGGGTTTTCTGGGATCGCTGGCGGCGTTGGCGAAGATATGCCGTTCCGCCTGTATCCTCTCCCAAGGCGCGATAGTCGCGAAAGAGCTTAGGGGCGCCCCGCATTTCGGGCAGAAATGAGTCCCGGGGGTATACGGGGTCAGGCATTCCTGGCACAAGGCCCGCTGAACAACTGGCAGGTGTCTATCACTCATTAGATTAGGGCCCGCTGAATAATTTGTAAGTGCTTAAGTTTCATTTGGTTAAGCCTTTTTGGGCGGTGTTGTCTCCAATACTTTGGACTACCGGGGGTATTGTATCCCCTTTTCGTGGATATCGCAAGTTTTTAAATCCCTCGCGCGAGGGATTTATAGCCGCGGTTCCCGCGGTAGGGGGCATGGGAATTATGGGAAGGAATGGGAGTTATGGGAAAAGGCCCCCTTCGGGGCGCCAATAATACAAAGCGGCGCAGGGCCGCCGCACTTCAAAGAGCCTGTGGCTCAGACACGCTTCGCGCGGTTTTTATTCCTCGCAGAGATGCGAAGAACGCGGAGATTTCCCCCTCTTCCACACAAACATGCCGGTTCCGCGACGCGGAAACGGCATCTTCGTGAACTTCGTGCTCTCCGTGGTGAGATAATCTTAAAAACACGGCCTCGCAGGCCACAACATTGGCATTGTGCGCCAAGCTATTTTCGTATGTGTTTCCGGAGTTTTTTCAATACTTTTTTAACCACAGAGATCACGAAGCTCACGAAGTTTTTCCATCTCCGCGACGGAGATGAAAAAGGCTTGCATGGAGGAAAAATCAACTATACCCCTAACACTTCTCATTCGTGCTGATTCGTGAAGATTCGTGGCTAACCTCTTCTTCTCTTTCTCTGCGGCCTCCGCGTTTTTGCGAGGGAAAGAAGCCATTATTAACCTGTCCCTAAGCTGACCCCTTGCGGAAAAGGCGCTAAAGGCCGCCCCCAGGGGCGATTTCAATGTTTTTTCACCACAAAACAGCACAACGTTGTGAGCTAGATTGGGAGGATGAATAGCGTAGGGGGTTGTTTTAGGTGGATGATGGTGGTGGGGCTGTCTTGTCGACGTTGGCTGATTTGGCCTTGGGGAGGAACACTCGGAAGACGGCGCCATTGTCTTTTGCGCTTTCGACTTCGATGAATCCCCCGTGGTTCGAGACGGTTCCGTAGACCATCGCCAGTCCCATGCCCGTGCCTTTTCCTACTGGCTTTGTGGTGAAGAATGGTTCGAACAGGTGCGCTAAAGTAGTTTTGTCCATTCCCTCTCCGTAATCTTTTACGGCAACGCACCAATAGTTTTTTCTGGATGAGGCCGCGACGCGGCTTCGGGAGGATTTTACGAGGGGGGCATCCGCTCCGTCGGTGATGACGATGTCTATCCGCATTTTTTCGTCCGGCACGTTTTCCATGGCGTCTCTGGCGTTTATCAGCATGTTGAGGAACACCTGCTGGAGCTGAACCTTGTCGCCTTTGACTATTGCTTTGTCCACGAGCGCGTTAACGTTCAGGTCGATATTGCGTTGCGAGCCCGGCATGAAAATTTCCACTGTTTCCGAGATTAGGGTGTTAATATCGAATTCCGTATCCACGTATTTTCCTCTTCTTGCGAATCCCAGGAGTTTTCTAGTTAGTTCCGCCGCTTGTTCCGTGATTTTGTCCATGCGTTTCAGGTGGCTGGCGACTTTTTCGTCTTTCACGCCGCGCATGTAGAGTAGAATGTCCAGATGCCCTTGTAACGCATGGAGGTAGTTGTTGAAGTCGTGGGCGATTCCCCCCGCCAGCCTTCCGACTGATTCCAATCGTTGTATATGTACGAGTTGCTTGCGCAGGTCCTCGTGTTCTTGATTAAGTCTGCTTTGTTCCGTGATGTCGCGTCCGAAAACAATCGTTACGGGAGCTCCTTCGACATCGATATGCGAGACGGCGACATCGAGTTCCACTTCGCGTCCCGTATCGGAGACGGCTTTCAAGGGGATGGCGCATATGCGTTGGGTGTTGGAGATGTTTTCCATCTCGAACAATTTGTTCCATCTCTCCATCGTGAGTTCTCCGCGCTCATCGCTGTTGACGAAATCCTGGGGGAATGTCCGGCGCATTATAGATTCTTTGTCCGGGATGTTGAATATTTTCAGAGCCGCGAGATTGGCGTCCATAATGCGGTTTCCTCCATCCAGGAGGAGGATCATGTCGCTGGCGTTTTCCACCACCATTCGATAGCGTCCTTCCCATTCCAGCAGGTTTTTCTCCAGCATTCTAGCCTTTCCGTAGCTACCGAGGAAGGCGAACACAATGTCCAGCACGCCTTCGCCTTCTCCGGGTCTTTCCCGTTCTATTTTGTGGAGGTAGAGCGTTGCCAGCATGCTCAGCCATATTGTCGCTATGGCGTTGGATATGTACGACGAGCGGATGTGCATCCACCAGTTCAGGGAGTTGTTCCAGTATGTTGCGGTGACGAATACGAGCGTGTGTGTCATTTGCGTAACCATAAGCGCGCCAAGTACGCTCAGGAATAGTCGGCATTTCCAGTTTCTTAGTCTTTGGAAGATGATTGGGATGAGGAACATGTCCAGTGTTTGCGCGAATATCGAGCTCGCCATGGAAAGTTTGCTTTGTCTGAGAATGTATTCGAGAGAGTCTGCCGAAGGGCCTTGAGATATGGCTTTTCCTGCCCAGCCGCATTGTTCGGCTGTTATTTGGCTTAGGTAGAGGTACAATCCCAAGGCTGCCATGGCTCCGAGGATAACGCGTTGTGTCGCCAGAGTGCCCTCGGACGCGTATATCACCATCAACGTCGCCAGGTACGGCAGGAAAAGTACGGTGTGCGCCACGAAGAAATTGGTGGCGTGGTAGCCGACATTGATTTCCAGCTCCGTGGCGTCGACGAGCTGAGTGAAGATTAGCAGCAGGCCAAGGGATAGATAGAAAGCGGCCTGGCCTATGTGTTTACGCAGGGCATGCGTCAACATCAGGCCCACGAAGATGAAAGTCATCTCCAACAGGGCCAATGCGCATGCGAAAACAACTTGGTCCGTTAGCATGCTTGAGCTCCACCCGGGGTTCCGCGCGTCCAAGGGGAGCTTGGAGCGGAACATTTTACACTTGATAAAAACCGACCAATCGGCATGTTGGATAGGGTAGGGCTGTTTTTCAGACTTTCAAATTTCCGGATTCGGTCGGCGGCAGCGATTTCGGGGCGATTGTCTTTGCTGGTCGATGCGTTACTTTGTCCTAAGTAGGGTGTGTGGACGACGAAGGAGGGCCGTTATGAGGCTCAAAGAAGGTTGGAAAGGTCTTCCGTTGTGGGGCAAGCTGGCGCTGATTATCCTGGTTGTTCTTTTTTCCATGATTGGATTTGGTTACGCTCTGCTCTTCACTCCGCCGGGGAACGGCATTCTCAGGCCCTATGTCGAAAAACGCATTGAAGCTAAACTCGGGGGGGTGGACGTGGATTTGAGAGTATTCCGTCTAACGAGTTCCACCGCTGAGATTGTTTTGAGAGTGCCGGACTTTGGCGCCAACGTGAAAGTTAACGGCGGCTATTCTTTGTTCTCCAAGTCATTCGACTTCCATTACAATGTCGAATTGGAGGATTTGGGGACACTCTCCAATTTGAATTCCAAGTTGGAATTGCTGCGCGGACGGATCGAGACGGAAGGCGACATCAAAGGAGTTCCGGACGATTACAGGCTCGAGGGAGCGCTCAGGCTGGCCGACGGGACCATTCCCTACGATTGCGTATTCGGGAAGGGGAAGCCACGGAAAGTGGAGTTGTCTTCTGATGGGGTGGAAATTCGGGAACTAGCGCGTTATTTCCAAGCTCCCGAGATATATTCTGGTCTTTTGAAAGGTCATGCTGTCGTGGAGTTTGACTCTGATGGAGGAATATCCGCCGCCGACATGGAATTGAGAAGCGATAGGCTAACGCCGATATCGGGAGCGATGGCGAAGTTAGGTTTGCCGGAGATATCCGAGGCGGACGGTTCCCTCTTCGTGAAAGCGACGCTGAAAGACGGCCGTTCTGATGTCAAGGCCAAACTGGAATCGTGCTTGGGGAGATTGGATGTAGCTGGAGGCGCGCCACTGAAAAAGCCGGAAAAAGTAGCTGCTCGCTACAATTTGACGGTGAGCAAGTTGGGGTTGGCGGTGGTGAATCGATTGGCAGGAACACGTTTTTCCGGTTCTTCGTTGGACGTTGGGGGCGAACTTGAGTGGAATAGTGAATCCGGTAAAATTTTCTTTAGCGCAACCACCAAGTCGTTTGGGGGAAATGCGTGTTGTGCCGTTACCGCGGCTGATGGCGGATGGAAGGGGATTGATGTCGATGTTGACGGTGCCCGACTTGCCAAGTTGCTGGCGTTCTCGGGGCAGCCTGTTTTCTCCGACGCGGCAGTGTCCATTTCCGCGGATATCACGAGATCCAGCGGCGGAAAAATGAACGGAGAATGTTCGTTGAAACTTCTTGATGGCGTATTGAATCCAGACGTGGTCGCCCAGGCGATTGGTCGTCCCTGTCCGGCGAAAAAATTCTCGTTGGGCTCCAGATTGAAATTTCTTGGAACGGAAGTCGTCGGGGAAGTGCGGTTGGCCACTGACATTGGCAGTGCGAGGTCGAAGGAGCTTAAGGTAGCGCTAGGTGGCGGCACCTCCGAATTTAGATTCGACATCGATGTTCCGGATCTTTCGAAGCTAAGCGGGATTGCCAATCGCGAACTTCGCGGAGCGGCTAAAATTTCCGTCCGTGGGAAGTCGGAGAACGGAGAGATTGTCGCCACGGCCAGCACGAAATCTTTTGGTGGCGATATTGTGGCAAAATTGTCGGGCAAGCGGATAAAGATTCTTGTGAAGGATTCCAATACGCTGGCAATTCTCCGTCTTTTCGACTATCCCGAAGTGTTCGATTCCAAAATCAACGCTGAAATCGATTACGACCTCTCTAAGTATTTGGGGAAAGCGCGGTTGGAGCTGGGGAGAGGAGGGTTGCCCAAGAGCGCGTTGACCGCACTCATCGCGCAAGTCGCGAAATTCGATGTCACAAAAGAGGTTTACGAGAAATCGACAATTGACGGGACGATAAAAGAGGGTGTGTTCAAGGGGCGTTTGGCTATGCTCAGCCCCAAAACAAAGATAACTTCGGACAATCTTGAGTTCAACACGCGGCTATCCACGATTAAGGCGCGTCTTCTTATCGACTACAAGAATGGCAAACGCAAATTCCATGTGGATGTCGCTGGTCCAATAAAAAAACCGTCACTGACACCGGACACGAAAGATATGATAGAGGAAGGCGCCAAGGAGATTGTGAACAAAACGGTAAAGGACAAAAAGACCAAAGCTCTCCTGAATTCTATCATAGATGTTTTGGATAAGGCTATTAAGAAGAAAGGAGACTAGTTTGGGCTCGCTTAATCATTGGCGGCGTTAATTTCGTCTCAGAGTGCGAAGCATCCTTCCGTTCGCTTGCGAACCCTTCGGGCTTTGTGGAAAGACTTTCGGCGAACTTGTTCCCTAGCCCCCGCCCCATTCTTGACTCTTTCAGCAAACCCTAGGTTGTTCGGGGTTTTTTGGCGTAAACAACACTATAATGCTAATATTTATTAGTCATATGTGTTTTTTTTCGTGGAATTGGCTTGGATAATGCGTGTTGGGATGTTATTCTTGCGAGTGTGGCGGTGGCGCTGGACGCCCCGGTTTGTATGCGCGAGGTGGAGGGTAAAGGCCCGTGAAAGTTAAGAAGCATCTGAAAACGACTGAGGCGGCGGAATATCTTGGGGTGGCTCGTTCCAGTGTCACGAATTGGATTCGCAGCGGAGCGTTGGAGGCGGCGTCCACTCCTGGTGGTCATTATTTGGTTTCTTTGGAGCAATTGAGAAAGTTCGCCCAGGAACGGGGAATGTCGTTGCCCGAGAGCACCCGGATGCGCGGTGTTTACAAGATACTGCTAATAGACGACGATTCAGATTTCAGGACATTCGTTTCGGAGGCGTTGGACGTTTATTCCGGGTACGAGCTGAGGGAGGCGGAGGATGGGATGCAAGGGGCGTTGCTTGTCGGCACTTGGAAGCCGGATATGGTGATAGTCGATTTGCGTATGCCCAACATGAACGGGGTGGAGTTTTGTCGTTTTTTGAAAGGCGACGAGTCCATGGACGATGTGAAAATAATTATTGCGAGCGCTTATCTGTCACCGGAGGTCCGCGAGGAGGTTTCCCGTCTCGGGGTGGATGGCATTTTGGGGAAGCCTGTTCGCTTGGAGGCGTTGGTGGCGATGGTTGGTCGTCTGGGAGGGCTCGAGCTGAATGTCTGACCCGGGATTGCTTGAGAAGCGTTGACACCATTAATGATAAAAAACTTGGCAATTATTCGGCGACCCCTAACCCGAGGAAGTAATTTTGAAGAAGTTTCTGGCGTTGTTTCTTCTCGTTCCGTCTATTTGCGCGTTTGGGGCTGACTGGCCGGTTTGGCGCGGGGTGTCGGCGGATGGCGTTTCCACCGAGAAGGGTTGGAAGCCGGCGGGAATCAAGAAGAAGCTTTGGGAACGCAGGGTTGGCAAAGGGTATTCCGCCATTTCCGTGGTTGGGGACAAGATCTACACGTTGGGTAATATCAAGGGAGAGGACAATGTCCTTTGTCTTGACGCGGCCACCGGCAAAGTTGTTTGGACGTTCAAATACGCGTCTCCAGGCAAAGGGGGGTACGCTGGACCCAAGGCCACTCCGGTTGTTTGCGACGGCCGCGTCTACACATTGAGCGACGGTGGATTGGCGCATTGTCTCGACGCGGCCACGGGGCGGAAGATATGGAGTGCCGATTTGTCGACTTTTGGGGTTAAACCTCCGACTTGGAGGTGCGCTGGGTCGCCTCTGGTTGTTGGCGGTACCGTTTATTTCAATGTCGGGGACCACGGGGTCGCGTTGCGTTGCAAGGACGGTAAGAAGCTGTGGGCGTCCCCGGGGGTAGGGGGGTACGCCACGCCTGTACTTTTGTCTCGGGGGAAAAGCGCGTACTTGGCCATATTCGCTAAAACCGCGCTTAAAATAGTCAATCCCGCTACAGGCAAGGAGCTTGCGGCGGCTCCTTGGAAGACGAAATACGATGTCAACGCCGCCGACCCCGTGATAGTTCCTCCCAACGGGTTGTTTGTGACTTCGGGATACGGGAAGGCGGGGGCGTTATTCAGATTCAACGGCAAATCCTTGGCGAAGGCGTGGGAGAATAAGAGTGTCAAAAGTCAATTTAGCTCTCCGGTATTCAAGGGAGGGTGTATTTTCGGGGTGGACGGACATACCGGCCAGAAAAATGCGGCGTTGGTTTGTTTGGATGCGGCTTCTGGAAAAGAGAGGTGGCGCGATTCCAGTCTTGGATATGGCTCGTTTATTTTTGCGGACGGGAAGATAATCTATTTGAACGACAGGGGGGTGCTTACGATAGGAGGGGTAGACGCCTCCGGATTCAAGAAAATAATTTCGGAACGGGTTCTCAAGGGAGGGGGGAAATGCTGGACCATGCCCGTTCTTGCCAATAAACTTCTTTATTGCCGCGGTAGCAACGGCAAGCTGGTCTGTCTGGACCTGCGGTGATGTGAAATTAACGCCGCCAATGGCCCATTATCGGCTTTCGCGGAGTTGGCAAGTGCCTCAAAATGGTGGTCGTCTCCAAGGGTTTTGGGGGAATTACGCCCAAACCCTTGGAGATCGACACCTTTAAAAACAGGCTTAACCCAATGGTAATTAAGCACTTGCCAATTATTCGGCAGGTCCTGTTAGGGAATTGCGCCTACCGCGAATCTATCGAGTCGATTCAGGTCTTGTTTCATTTCAACGTTTTCGAATCCCGTGTCCTGGAGGAGTGAGAGTACTGGATCGGCTTGCTCGGGGGATATTTCCAATATGACGATTCCTCCCGGATACAGATGGTCCGGAGCTTCCGATATTGCGCGCTTGATAATGTCTAGACCGTCCGCGCCACCTCGCAAGGCCGTTTCCGGCTCGAATTCGCGGATTTCGCGGGGTAGTTCCGCGAGGACCGCGTTTGGCACATAGGGGAGATTGGCGGTAACGATGTCGAAACGTTGGTCGGGGACGGGTTCGAATAGGTCGCCTTGGCGCAATTCCAGATTGTCCGCGTGGTTAGCGGTTTTGTTGATGCGTGCGAATGCCAGCGCTTTTGGGGATATATCCACACCGATGACTTCCGAGTCTGGGATTTCCGTCGCTAGCGCAATGGCCACGGCGCCCGAGCCCGTTCCGAGGTCGCATGCGAGTGGTTTTGGCGGCGCCAAATTGATGGCTAGGTCCACCATGATTTCGGTTTCCGGACGCGGGATTAGCACGCCGGGGCCGACGACGAGTTGTAAGTGCCGGAAAAAAACCTTGCCTTCAATGTATTGCAGTGGCTCGCTAGCCGCCCTGCGGGATATTTTCTCGGCGATTGTTCCGGCTTCCTCCCGCGTCAGGTGTCTGTCGCGCTCGAAGTGAAAATCAGTGAAGGTTATTCCCAGTGCGTTCGCCGCCAATCGCTTGGCATCGTCGAGCGAGACGCCATCGCATTGAGCGAGGAGCGATTCGAGGTGTTTCTCTAAAGTCGGGCGCATATTGTTATCCATGCCTGAGTCGGACGCTTCGGGGTTGAAAAGCATTTGCCATGAGATACAATAGCACGGGAGAGATTTAATGGCGAAACTTTTAATCAAATGTGAATCGTGTGGGGCCGAGCGGGAGGTTGACGAGAGGCTCGCTGGTAGCGTGCTTATTTGCACGGGGTGCGAGTCCCAGTTGCGAGTGCCAATTCCGGATGTCGCTCCAGGTGTTGCCATTTCCGGATTTGTTCTGGAGAAACCCTTGGGAGCGGGTGCGATGGGGGAGGTATGGCTGGCTCGTCAGACCGCCATGGACCGTCTGGTGGCGTTGAAGCTGTTGTCGCGTGAATTCACTTTGGACTCCAGTTTTGTGGAGCGGTTCCTCAAAGAGGTGAGGATATCCGCAAAGATGGACCATCCCAATATAATCACAGCGTTCGACGCTGGCTGCCATGGGGATATCTATTACTTGGCGATGAGTTATGTCGATGGATGGACGTTGGACGAGCTGCTAGATGATTCCGGGCGTTTATCCGAGGGGGACGCGCTGAAAATAGTTTTGGATGTGGCTAAGGCGCTTCGCTATGCTTGGGACGAGTTCGGAATCATCCACCGCGACATCAAACCGTCGAACATCATGTTGGATAGCAAAGGTGTGGCCAAGCTGATGGATATGGGGATATCCAAAAGTACCCGGGAGGAGACGAGCCTTACCATGACCGGGGCGATAATCGGCACTCCCTACTACATGAGTCCCGAGCAGGGGATGGGGGAAAAGGAACTTGATTTCAGGAGCGACATATATTCGCTGGGAGCGACATTGTATCATTTGGTTACTGGCACGGTTCCTTTCGATGCCACGACCGCGCTGGGGATTGTGTCGAAACATATCACCGAGCCGGTTCCATCTCCGATGGAGCGGAATTCCGAGCTTTCCGAATCCTGCGCGCTTCTTCTCGAGACTATGATGGCGAAGTCGCGGGAGGACCGACAGGGCTCTTGGAGCGATGTCATAAGCGATATCGAACGTGTTTTGGGTGGCGTGCCCCCGAAAATCCAATGTCGCCTAGGTCCAGGCGAGTCGGTTGTCTCCCAGACCTCCGCGTCCGCCACCCTTGACACGTCCGAGGGCGATGTTACCCGCATTGTTCCCGAGCTGGCGTCGGGTGGAAGAAAAGGTGGGAAAAAACTTGTGTTGGCTATTGTTTCCGCGGTGGTGTTAGTCGTTTTGGGAGCGTTGTCTGTTGTGTTTGTGTCCCGTGGGGGGAAGAAACATGGCGTTGGCGCTTCCGCTCCGGATGTCGCGTCGGCTTCCACTGCCGATTCGTCCGGAAATGCGAAGTCCGCGGCTCCGGATAACGCGGCGCTTTCCGCGGATTCCTCCAAACCGTCCGAGTCGCCGGCGTTGTCCAAAGCCGAAATGGAGGAGAGGTCGCATGCCGAAATGTGGCGGTTCGCGGAGGAATTCGCCCAAGACAACAAGGGCAATTACGATTTGATTATTTCCAATTTCGAGAAGATAAAGACATCTCTCAAAGGGACCAAATACGAACTGATGGCCAATGTGGAGATAAACAAATTACAGAAGGAACGGGATGAAAAGCTGGCCGAGGTTCTGGACGGATTGCGCCGCGATGCGGAAAAGCTGGCGGCTGGAAAGGACTTCCAAGGCGCGGCGGCGTTGTTGCGGGAATATTCCGGGCCCTTCGCCGAGGAGACGGGGAAGGAGCGGGTTGCGATGGCAAAGCGCTGGGAAGATGCCGCCAAGTCTGCGGAGAGTGAGACGAGGAGGCGTATAGAGACGCAACGGCATGCGCTGGAGGCGTTTGATCGAAAGGTGGCCACTTTGATAGTGGAGAAGAAATTCAAGGAGGCGCTCTCCGCTTTGAAGTCGCCTTTGGCCGAATCGTCCGCCGCCGCCAAGGAACTGAAAAATGTCGCCGAGGAATTAGCCGCCATAGGCCCCGAAATTGTGCGCAGCTTCGAAAATGAGGTGGGGAAAACTGTTGCTGTGGATACTGTGGAAGGTCGGAAAGTGCTCAAGATAAGCCGGGTGAAAAACAAATCTGTGTATTACGCGGAGAGAAAGAAGGGGGTTAGCGTCCAAAAGAAGTTGGATTTGAAGACTTTGTCCTCCTCGGAGAAGGTTCGCCGAGGAAAGTTGGGTGTTTTGTCCGCCAAGGTTCTGACGATTGTCGAGGCTATAACAACGAGGAAGGACATGGCTTCCGCCGCTCAAGAGTTCAAATCTTTGCCACCTACGCCTGGGGGGGAGGTGTTTAGGGACGTTTTTCGTTCATTGGCGGCGGAGAGATGGACGGTGGAGCTTTTGCGGAAATGGCAGGTTGAGGGCGCATCTTCTTTGGACCCCTCGGCGGTGTCGAAGAGGCTTGACTCGTCGAAGTTGGGATTGCTCCAGAGGCGTAAGTTGGCGCATGCGTTGAGGGGATTTAAGAGTCGTTTTGGTAGCACGTGGTTTGCCAAAGAGCATAGCGAGCTATTTAAGGTTTTGGAGGCGGCCGCCAAGTCGGGCGTAGGTAGTGCCGGGGGTGGTGTGTCGGATATGGGAGGTTCTGGTCGTAGTTCTGTGTCTGATAGCGCCAAGCCGTTGCCGGTGGTTTCCAATATTGGGAATCCCGAGGCGATAAAAAAGGCGTTGAGAAAGATTAATCCCGAGTACGCTGGAGGTGGGCGGTTTATATGTCGCGACGGGAAGTGTTTGTCCGCGGAATTATCTGGCGCTAGGGGAATAGACAATCGCTCATTGGAACTTCTTGCCGGACTTGGCCTGTTCCGTTTGAACGTGGCGAAGACCGGTGTGACCGATTTGTCTCTCGTTAGGAAAATGACCAAGTTGAGGTCGTTGGATATTTCGGAGTGCCGCGTCGAGGATATATCGCCTTTGAAGGGGATGCTTTTGAGGGAACTGATAATGAACAGATGCCCCGTGAAGGATTACAATGTTTTGAGCACGCTGAAGGAACTGCGTCGTTTGGAGCCCGCGGAATTGTGGCGGCATATTCCCGGCAAGGAGGGGACGCGGAATCCGCCACCTAGGAGATTGAGGGGTGATGGTCCGATCAGGAAGGAGAAGCGATAATGCCCCGTGAGGCTAGAGATAAATTGGCGGCGCGGCCGGACCTGTTGATTATTTCGGATATCATTTCAAAGGGTGCCTCGGTGTTGGACTTGGGGTGTGGCGATGGGAGTCTGCTGCACCTGTTGCGGGGGGAGAAAGGGATATATCCTTGCGGTGTGGAGATATCGCAGGAGAAGATACTTGAATGCGTCCGGAAGGGGGTTCCGGTTGTGCATGGCGACCTCAACGAGGGGTTGGGCGATTACGCCGACGGTTCGTTTGATTACGTTGTGTTGAGCCAGACGATCCAAGCAGTCAAGCGTCCCGACCTGTTATTGGATGAGATGGTCCGGGTTGGCCGGGAAGTGTTGATCAGTATTTTGAATATCGGTTGCCTGACCGCGCGTTGCCAATTGTTCTTTGGGGGGCGGATGCCGGTAACGAAATCGTTGCCATCGCCGTGGTACGATACTCCGAATATCCATTTGGCTACGATCAAGGATTTCCGCAATTTGTGCCGGGACAAGGGGGTGGAAATTATTCGTGAAATCCCTTTCGGCCCCACGCCAGCATTCATGGCCTCTGCTTGGCCGAACCTATTTGCGCCGACTTGTGTTTTCGTTGTCAGACAGGATGGTGGTTGTGCCGACAACCCGTAAACTAGGGCCTATTTGGTGAGCCCTATTCAGTTGCGCGGTCAAGAGAGGGAAGCCGTTTCGCATGTAGAAATCGCGCTGTTCTTTCTCAAGGATGGAACCAAGGATAACCTTGTAATCTCTTTGCGAAAAGCCATTCATCACTTTTTTCAACGCTGCTATTTCGTCTTTTGAACATGCCAGTTCCGCGCCTTGTTTCAGGAGGAATTCAATATCGAAGAAATCGCGGATGATTTTTCTGTCCAAAGCCGCCGCGACCTTGTTTTTCAATGCTTGTTCCAAGGTAAGGACGTTAAGGATAACCTGGATAGTGCTGAATTTGGAAAATGCGATCCGCTGCTGATAATCATAATCCCTCACTTCTTTCCTGATCTCTATCTTTAATTTTCTGGGATACGAAGAATCTTTAACTTCATAGAGCATCGTATTTAATTTATCATTCATATCTGTAATCTCGTATTTCCTGGAAAGGCAATCCGCTAGGTTAGCAAACTTTTTTTTCTGATCAAACTCCCTGATCGCAAAGAAATCGAGGTCCACCGAATACCGGTTCAATCCGTAGCAGAGCCGGAGCATTGTTCCACCGCCGAACACCAAGTCATTCAATAATTTATTGTTTGCCAACTCCCTTAATACTTCCATTTCAAGCTGTTCGTGTTTTTCAAAAGTATCCATTTGCTTTCACCCGCCTTTGTGTTTTCTCGGGAAGAGACTCAACGATCTTGGCGATTCTCTCCCTGTTCAATCCGCTTAGATCCACTGAGGAAATATCGAAATTGTAGCACCCCAAAGATTTCAGATAAAGTGAATCAACAAACGCCTTTTCCGGCGTTGCGATAAAAAAATCCTTCTCGCGGATAAATTCGCGATAAAAATCCTTCCTAATCTTAAAATAGAGGAAACTCCCGGCTTCCACTTCCTTCTCTAGACTCCTGTTTAATCCGATAGATTCCACATACCTCCTTTGAACCTGGGTTGTCAGCTCATAATAGCCGAGCGCGCTGAAAAGGGAAACATACGAAGGGGTTTGTATGATATTCGCTATAATGAATTCTTCTTCCCTTGACATACTTTCCCATTTCTTCCGCAACATATAAACGCCTCTTTTGACTCTCACAAGAAGGTTGTATTTCACGTATCGGCATGCGGTGACCCTCGCGGACGGAAGACTCACCCCCGTTACACGCGAGATTTCTTCATAGCCGAAATACAGCTTTTGTATCCTGTTTAATGCGTCGAAATTCATTTCAGAATCCAGTTAATTAACAATTCTGTTAACTTAACATACTCTGTTCTGCGGTAAATGCAAATGCCTCTCTGTGCTTAAAAAAGGACATCCTTGCGAGGGATAAAAGAAGAAGAGGTCGCCTCGCAAAGACGCAGAGGCCGCAAAGGAAGAAGAGAAGACTTTACCACGCGCTTCGCTAGATACACAGAGATTCGGAGAAATCGAGAACACGGAGATCGTGTGAATTGACCAGGCCATATCCTGGCCTGCCAAATTCACACGATGGCGTTAATTGGAGAAGAGATTGCCTCGCAAAGACGCGGAGGTCGCGGAGAAAGAGAGCGGCCACGAATCTTCATCCTGCCGTTTGCTCCGCAAACCCTTTCCGCCTTCACGATGTTACGGCGTGACAAGGCGGGCTTCGCGGAAGGGCAGGCCCAAAGGAATACTGATGATAGTATTGACTTTTCCTCCGTGCAAGCCTTTTCCAGCTCCGTCCGCGGAGATGGAAAAACTTCGTGAGCTTCGTGTTCTCGGTGGTTAAAAAGTCTTGGAAAAAACCTTCAGGAACACATATGGGAATAGCTTAGCGCATAATGCCAATGTTGTAGCCTGCGGGTCCGTGTTTTTAAGATTATCTCATCACGAAGAGCACGAAGCCCACGAAGATGCCGTTTCCGCATACGCGGAATCGGCATGTTTGTG
>WFSE01000030.1 GCA_015486135.1 Lentisphaeria bacterium | reverse complement strand
GTCATCTCCAAGGTTTTGGGAGGGGACTTCCCAAAACCCTTGGAGCCGACTAGCGATTTGAGGCACTTGCCAATTCCGCGAAAGCCGGAAACGCACCGCTGATCACGTTGCCTTCGCCTCGGAGTATGCTTATACGCCGTCGGCTCGTCGCCTAATCACAAGTCCTCCATAGCCCAGAGGGCGACGGAGGATCGGCACGTTTCCGACTTTTTCAGCAAGCCCTATTTAGGAGAAAAACCGGAGTTTTTTCCCTTTCCCCCGCAACATGCCAGGTCCGCAACGCGGAAGCGGTATCTTCGTGCCCTCTGTGAGCTTTGTGGTGAGAGAAATCATGAAATACTTTCCCCGTCCGCCGCATTGGCCTTACGCTACGGCCAGTTTCCGTGTGTGCGAATGCATCTTTTAAAGGCCTTTATGGAAGAAAAACAACGCCATCTCTAGCCCTCCCCATTCGTGTTAATCCGTGTCCAGCCGTGGTTCTTCTTCTCCCTAGCTACAAGCCCTACATTTCCTACATGGTAAAAATCTTCGCAACTTCTGCGGCACCTGGGGGCAGTTCCGCACGTTGCCTGATACTCAGACCCGTCATCCCTCTGGTAGGACTTTTCTGGCGGAGAAGTCAGGAGTGCTGGTTCCGAGCCCGTAATTACCAAGATGGCATTGAAAGGTGGGCTTTCCCGAGCAATATGCGTTTGGCCTTGCCGGTCCAGGTATCAATCACGTAAAGGCTGGTTTGCCCGTTGGCTAGGGTTCTGGTGGCGACCACATGCCGCGCGTCCGGCGCCCAGGAAGGCGATTCCCAATCTCCCGCGGCGGATATTATAATTTTGGGTGGAGTGGCACCGTTGATGTCCAGTAGGGCCAATGCGTAGTTAGGTCCCATTTTGGCGGAATAGACGATCTGGTTTTTAGTTGACCAGTCCGGAGAGAGTGCCTCGGTGCCGAATGTTGGAAGGCGCCTGGCCTTGCCGCCAGCGACGGGGGCGATATAGAGTCTGGGTTTGCCGGTTGCGTTTGACACGAAGCATATTTTTCCGCCGGAAGGGGACCAGCAGGGAGATGATTCCACCGCTTTGTTTCGGGTAAGCCTTTTCAGCCACTTGGTGTTTATCGACTTGACGTAAAGATCGACTTCCCCGTCTTTGCTAAGGACTGCTGCTAAATATTGCCCATCCGGGGAGATTGCCGCGGCGGCGTTGAGTCCCGGGAAGGATGCGAGATGTCGACTTCTTTTGGATCTCAAATCATACTCGACGAAGGTCGAGGCGGACTTGCCGTACATTGAGTAGACCAGTCGTTTCTGCCCTGGCTCCCAATCGGGTTCGACGGAGAACACATGGTTGCGGGTGATAGCTCTGGCGTTCGAGCCATTGTATCCGCAGATTAGGATTTCCTGGACGGTGGGGGCGGTTTTGGCGCAAAAGGCTATTTTCGACTGGCAGAGTCGGGGTACGTCGAAAAGCTTTTTGAGGATACGGTCCACCAGCGCCGCCGATACGTCGCTGGTTTTGCGTCTATTGTAAGGGGCAGATACCGTGAATCCGCCGAGAACGCGGCGCGTCACCGTCAAACGGATGGTTTTGCCAGCTATGGCCGCCGAAATGGTTATGTCCGGACTCGCGGTTGGCGTGGTGTCGAACCAACCGCAGTCGTGAAAATCTTTTCCCAACGCCGTCGACAACGCCGCCGGGATATTGTTTTTAAGGAAAGAGAGCGACGGGTCGCGGGTTAGAGCCCGCTTTCTGATTGTAACTTTTCCCTGCGCCAAGGCCAATTCGGGAGCATGGGCTATGATAGCGAAGAACAAGAAAGCCCATGCCACCTTCCTGGCGACACTGGCCCGCTGGAATTTAGCGTTCGCCCGGAACATCATCCTTCTCCCCGTGTCGAGCGGGTGGAGTCAGGGCTTGACCACTTTTCCAGAACGTATACAAGCTGTACAGGCTTTTATTCTGGTAACGCGTCCGTCCACTAGTGCCCTGACACTCTGTATGTTGGGATGGAATACTCGTTTGTTGTTTTTCACCACGTGTGTTCCGATACCACCCTGTTTTTTCGCCAAGCCGCGACGCGTTATGGACCCGCCTACCACGCGTCCCTTTCCGCATATAGCGCATTTGTTGCTCATCGCCGTCTCCGTTGGAGGGAAACCTTATTTGAAAAAGTTCTCTTTGGAAGAACTTCGCCGACACGATTGGTGGGTTGGCTGGGGATCGAACCCAGGACCCTCTGCTTAAAAGGCAGATGCTACTACCGCTGAGCTACCAACCCTAATTTCGCACCGTTCCGCCCGCGTTATGGGCGAAAAGCGTGAACGATAGCTTGACGTGGAGAGAAATCAAGAGATGGAAAGGGATAAGAGGGCTCTTTTTTCGCGGGCGACTCAAGTGGTGGTGGAAATAGGGGGGCGGCGGTGTATATTCCCGGGTCGCCCGTTAGCGATTGCGGGGCGTTGTTTGTCGAATGCCTTGCGTGTCGGTGAAATACTCTTAGGTGACGATGAAGAAGAAGGTTTTAATAATAGAGGATGATCATTCCCTGTTGCGGCTGTCGCAGATGATTCTGGGGCGCAAGGGATATACTGCGTTGGCGGCTGCGTCGTCGATGGAGGCGAAAAAGATGCTAGCGGATGACACGGGCCCCGATGTCATCATTCTAGACCTCATGATGCCACGCGAGAGTGGCGAGGCGTTTCTAGACTGGCTCCGTGAGCAACCGTCTCCGTTGGGTGAAACGCCTGTGATACTCAACACTGCGAAAACACTTTCGGCGGCGGAAATAGAGAAGTTTTCCGCGAAGTGCCGGAGGATCATCCTAAAGGGGATAGACTTCACCGAGACGCTTCTAGCCGAAGTCGAGGCGGCGTTAGGGGAGTAGCCGGAACGGCGATGGAGCGTTTTCCGCTAACCGACCACCGATTATCGATCATAGCCCCTACATCTCCTACAATTCCTACATGGTAGAATGAGGGAGCCCAAATCAGCCATCCACCAATGCGAACGCTATATTGCCTTTGGCTATTGTCTTGCCATGGACTTTGATCTCGCCGGCGCCTTTTCCGAATTTCGATCCTCCTGGAGGAAGCTCCACTATTATTTCGAGTTGGTCGCCAGGGCGCGCTGGCGCTAGGAACTCCACATCCGAAATAGACATGAAATAGGCTATTTTCCCTTTGTTTTCCGGGCGCAGGAGGGTGTGGACGCATCCGGCCTGGGCGATTATTTCCACTTGCACCGAGCTAGGCAACGTGGCGTATTCTTCGGAGTAGTGGTGCGTGAAGGGTTCCGTGCCAGTGACGTTCTTGACGGCGACCACAGTCGTCCCGTCTACCGACGCGATGTAGTCTATCAGTAGAAACGGATATCTGTGGGGGATGATATCCATGATTTGGACGATGTCCATTTCCGGTTTGGCGGGCTTGTCTATGTCGTTGAATTCCGACGGGACTGGAAGGTCGAATTCCCTCTCTCTAACCGATACGGTGAATGTCGCTTGGCAGGTTACGCCGTCTCGGACGCTGTTGGTGGCAGCGATTTCCGCGTCCACGCCATCGAACGAGCGGATTTCCACGTCGATGAAAAGCCTGTCGCCTGGAAGCGCCGGCTTACGGAACTTCACCTTTCCTATTTTCTTGATGTAAATATCCTTGGTTCCGGCTGGATCGAGCTTGTCTTTCAACAAGGGGATGGTGGTTTGGAACATGGCCTCCACTTGCAGGACTCCCGGTGTGATCGGGTGGTTTGGGAAGTGCCCTTGATAGACGATGTCGTTGTATGAGAGAGCTTTCAGTCCCCTCGCGGAGGTTTCCGATTTTATTTCAACGCGGTCCGTCATCAAGATTGGTCCCTGGTATGGGATGAATTCTTTTAGTTCCTCTCTGGACAATGTTTGCGGGTTCATGATTTTCTCCAATGTTGCGGCGCTTTCAGGCATTTGCCAGCGCCATGATTTTTTTTGCCAACTCGATGTTTGTTGAGTGTCCTGGACGCACAACTTTTACCGTTGCCTTGACCGACATCCCAGTCAGGGCGATATCCCCCACCATGTCCAGCAGCTTGTGCCTGGCTGGTTCGTCGGCGTAGCGAAGACCTTCCTTGCATATCATCGCGCCATCGTGGATGATGATGGCGTTGTCCAGACTGCCACCTTTGACCAAGCCCATGGCGATGAGTTGCTTCAGATCCCTGAAATCGCAAAAGGTTCTCGCTGGCGCCAATTCCTTCTCGAATGACTCCGGAGTCACGGGCATTTCCAGGGACTGGGTGCCTATCGAGGCCTCGCCATGTTCCAGTACGCATGACACGCGCAACTCATCGGCTGGCTCCACCAAGACCGAACTTTGGCCGAAACCCATCTCTATCGGCTTTTCCGGAGTCCATGTTTTCGCCAGGGCGTTTTGCTCTGCGATTCCTGCGCTTTTCGCCAGTTCCAAATAGGGGAGCGCGCTACCGTCGCATATTGGCGGTTCCGGTCCGTCCATGTCAACCATGGCGTTGGTGATCCCCAGCGCCGCCAAAGCGGCGAGAACGTGTTCGACGGTGGAAACGGCGGCGTTTCCGGATGCGATTGTGGTGCCGCGGTTGGTGTCCACTACGTTGGTCGCCAACGCGCGCACTGATGGATTGCCTGGAATGTCGATTCTACGGAAGACTATTCCTGTGTCTTTGGGGGCCGGGTTTAACGTGAGTCTCGCCCGCACGCCCGTGTGGAGTGCGATTCCGGACAATTTTGCTGGTTCGCCAATAGTTTTTTGCGGGTCGTTCATCACGTTTACGTCTCCGTTTCGGTTGGAATAAACGCCGGAATCCGCTAGATTGCGGTTTGTGCGCCGTGTCGTGTCGACCGCCGTAATTGATATTCCAAACAGCGATATTCAAATGCCGGAAGGAAAAATGGAGAAGGGTAATCCCAAAACTTTGGGGGTGACACCGCAAAAAAAAGGCTTAACCGAATGAAAATAAAGCACTTGCCAAGTATTCAGCAGCCTCTAGGTAGGGCTCGCTGAAAAAGTCGAGAACGGGTTAGTGGCTAGGCAATGAGCCGATGGCGTATAGGCATACTTCGAGGCGAAATTAACGCCGCCAATGACCCGTTGTCGGCTTTCGCGGAATTGGCAAGTGCCCCGAATCGTTAGTTGTCTCCAATGCTTTGGGGAGAGCCACTCCCAAAAGCTTGGAGATGACACCGAAAAAAGGCTTAACCGAATGAAAATAAAGCACTTGCCAATTATTCAGCAGGGGGTGTTGGTTACCGGGCCCACCGCGTCCGGAAAGACCCGCTTGGCGGTGGCTCTTGCCAGACGGTTTGGAGGGGAAATAGTCAGCGCCGACTCCAGGCAGGTTTATCGCGGGTTGGATATCGGCACTGGCAAGGATTTGGAGGAATACGGCGCGGGGGAGGAGCGTGTGCCCGTATGGTTGTTGGACGTGGCATCGCCCTCGGAGGATTACAATTTGGCTCGTTTTCTCGAGGACGCGGAAGTCGCGCTCGCGGATATACGTGGCAGGGGGCGTATGCCGATTGTCTGCGGAGGGTCGCCGCTTTATGTCCACGCATTGCTCGCGGGATATGAATTACCTGACGCCCTGCCGGATTCGGTTGCCAGAGAGAAGCTGGAGGGGATGGGGCTAGACGAGCTTTTGGCGCTGTTCGAGAGCGAGAGTCCCGAGGAGTTCGCGGCGTTCAAGGAGAGGGGGAACAAGCGGAGAGTTGTGAGGGCGATTGAGCGTGTGAGAGCTGGAGTGGGAGGGCGTGCCGCTAAAAAGGGACTTGTTCCCGGGGATTGGTTGTGCTTGGGAATCCGGTTGCCTAGGACGGAAATTTGGGAAAGGATTGGCGCGCGGCTGGACGAACGTTTGGGGAATGGTTTGATCGAGGAGGTCGAGAGATTGCGTTCGGAGGGGGTGTCTTGGGAAAGGTTGGATGATTTGGGGCTTGAATACCGCTTCGTCGCCAGATTTCTGAGAGGGAGGTTGAGCCGGAACGAGATGAGGGAGAAGCTTTTCGTTGCTATCCGGAGATTCGCCAAGCGTCAGGAAACGTGGTTTCGGAAGATGGAGCGCGAGGGCGTGGATATCCACTGGCTACCTCCGCCACCGGAGGGGATAGCCGAGGCGGAACGTCTAGTCCAAGTGTTTTTTCGACCCTGATTAATTTCGGGTTCACTGAATAATTGGCAAGTGCTTCATTGTCATTGGGTTAAATGCCTTTTTAATGGTGTCATCTCCAAGCTTTTGGGAGCAAACCTCCCAAAAGCCTTGGAGACGACTAATATTCTCTGCTCAATTTAAGGCACTTGCCAATTCCGT
>WFSE01000029.1 GCA_015486135.1 Lentisphaeria bacterium | reverse complement strand
TCCGGCTTTCGCGGAATTGGCAAACGCCTCAAATCGCTAGTCGGCTCCAAGGCTTTTGGGAGGTCTGCTCCCAAAACCTTGGAGATGACACCGCTAAGAAGGGATTTAACCCCATGAAAATAAATTACTTGCCAATTATTCAGTGAGCCCTTCTTATATAATGGGAAAAGCGTTGGCATTAATTATGATGGCTACATTGAGTTGATGAAAAAATTAGCCTCGTAGGCAGAAAAAGTGGGTGGCGCAGGCGCAAAATGAGGCTACACAATCAGTCACCCAAATAGATTTCCCTTTGGGAAACGCCCCATCACCCCTGAAAGAGGGGCGTTTTTCAGAGGAAAATCTAAGCGATAGCCCACTGAAACTGCGGAAGAGCCAAAAATTAAAGCATTTGAAGGAGATACTATATACATTGAATTACCTTGTCTCGCTAACAACCAAAACGTTAATATTCTTGACAACTTTTATGCTTTACCTTTTTTAGGGCAAGTAAAATTTGATAGAATAAGCATGGAATTGGGTGATTTTATCCCTCTCATAACATCAAAAAGTCTAAGCGTAAAATTGCTAACAACCAAGGGGGAGTAACGGTCCATCAACTTCACGACGCTAACTTTACCGCAACAAAGCAAATCTTTTACCATGCGTGCCTGACCTGATACGGGGCCCGCACACGCCCGAGCGGAGCGAGGGACACTTTTAAACCACATGAACGTGTGCTTGCCAATTATTCAGCAAGCCCTATTTTAAACACATGGATTCCAATATTGATGTTGTGACGTTCGAATCCCCGCTGGGCCGCGGCATCGTCCGCGCTGATGTCCAAGCGCTACGGGATATTCTCGACGCTCCCGAAGCCCTGCTAGACTCCGCGAGTATACTTAAGGACTCGCGTTCGACCAAGGCCGGGATAGCCTTTTGGCCAGGAGCGGAGGAGCGTCCGAAGCTATTCGTCAAGCGCCACAACATAAAGGGAGCTCTGCACGCCGCGAAATACGCGGTGCGCAAGCCGCGGGCGTTCCGCGAATTCCGCGCCTCCGCCCGTTTGGAAGCCCTCGGGTTGCCAGTGCCGCGTCCGTTGGCGGCGTTGGCTACGAGGAACGGCATGTTCGCTCCCGGACCATCGTATTTTATCGCCGAGACGGTGGAAGGTGCGGTTTCGACGTTGAAATTTCTGATCCAAGCGTTCAGCGACGAAAAGGTTCTGCAAAATTATATCGACGCCGTGCTGGGCGCGTTAGGGGCTATGCATAACGCCGGAATCTCGCATGGGGATACCAAGTGCAGCAACTTTTTCGCCGTCAAAAGAGCCGATGGCGGGTTTGAATTCGGTCTGTGGGATTTGTTGAGTTGCCGCTTTCATAACTTGGCGCTAGGCGAGAAGAAACGATTCGAGGACGTGGATCGTTTCGCCGCGTCCCTCGCGGAAATCGCGGAACGACTGGAGATGCCACTTCCCAAATCCGCCAGCTGGGAGGAGATTCGAAAGGCTTACGCGCGGTAACGACGTAATAGCCCTGTCGGGGAGGAGAACATGGGACACGACAAACGGGAAAGCTTACCCGAATTGGAACGACTTGATCGCTCCGGTCCGGATGCGATTAGCTCGTCTCAAGAAAAGGCGTTGCGACGGCATATCGTCCGCCTGACCGCGGATTTTCCGCTCCATGCGAAACTTCTAGCCGATATCGACACCGCCGATCTGACCCTCTCCGCGATTTCTGCGCTACCGACAATGGACAAGGCATTTCTTGAGCGTCATGCGGACGAGCTGGCGCCACCAACGGAAGACGTGGTCGAAATCGCATATTCCTCCGGCACCACTGGCGCGGCGTTGAAAATCCCCTTCACCGATGTCGCTCTCAAGCGTCTCGAATGGAACGAGTTCCGGGCGCTGACTATCTGCGGACTTTCGGCCAAAGACACTGTCGCCCTCACATGCACCATGGATCGTTGTTTCATCGCGGGCCTCGCATACCAAATGGGATGCCGGGCGGTGGGAGCGGCCACTATACGAGTCGGCGCCGCTCCGATTCCGTCGCATTGGAAAATCATCCGAGAAACCCGCCCGACAGCCATAATCGGGGTTCCGTCATTTCTCGCGAAACTCGCGGAAAGCGCGGAAGGCGAGAATCCAGCCGACATCGGCGTGTCGAGGCTAATTTGCATAGGCGAGCCCCTCCGCGACGCGGATCTGCAGCCATTGCCGCTTACTCGAAAAATCGAGAAACTATGGAACGCCAAAGCCTTCTCGACATACGCCTCCACCGAAATATGTTCCGCGTTCTGCGAATGCGAAGCGCAAGCCGGAGGCCATCTCCTTCCCGAACTAGCGATAGTGGAAATACTCGACGATAACAGCGCGCCACTACCCCCCGGAGCGCCGGGAGAGATAACCATCACCCCCCTGGGCGATGGTGCCGCCCCCTTGCTCCGATTCAAAACGGGCGATGTCTCCTTCATTGTCGAAGAGCCATGCGCCTGCGGCAGAACCACCCCCAGACTAGGTCCCATCCTCGGAAGGAAAAAGCAACTCCTAAAACACAAGGGCACGGCGTTCTACCCGAACGCCATACACGCCGCGCTTTCCGCGCTCGACGGCGTCATCGAGCACCAAGTCGCCGTAAGGAGAAACAACCTCTCCGACAACGTCTCCGTCCTCGTCGCGCTAGACACCGGCATTACCCAAGAACACGTCGAGGAAAAACTCCGCGCGGCGTTGAGAGTCGGTGTCAATGTGCAAACCCTCCCAATCGACGAAATTAGACGCCGCGTCTTCCCAAACAACAGCCGCAAGCCAATCCGCTTCGTCGAACTCGATTAAGGACTATCTTGGTTCCCCTGCACGGAGGCACCGGAACATGAAAGATAATCCGCAGGTAATTTGAAGGAGGTTGATTTTGAGGAGTAAATTAATAAAACTGGAAACGGATGTTCACCAGTCCGCCAACATACAGAGCATGATTTTCACCATTCGTGGTGTTCAAGTGATGATTGATAGCGATTTGGCGCGAATTTATGGAGTTGAGCCAAAACGCCTGAATGAACAGGTAAAACGAAATATTGAACGATTCCCTGACACATTCCGATTTCAACTCACTCCGGAGGAATACGATTTTTTAAAATCACAAATTGCGATCTCCAGTTGCGAATCTTTAAGATCGCAAATTGCGACCTTAGATACAGGCAGAGGCAAACACCGCAAATATCTACCCTATACCTTCACCGAACAAGGCGTATCCATGCTATCAGCTGTTCTACGAAGTAAGACCGCCGTCAAGGTCAGCATTCAGATTATCAACGCTTTTGTCGAAATGCGCCAATTCATCCAACACAATGCCAATATCTTCGCTCGCCTCGATTCGGTGGAACGCCGTCAGATTAGCTTTGAATCCAAAACCGAAAAGAATTTTGAGAAAGTTTTTCAGGCGTTGGAAGCGGGGGACCCGCCCAAGCAAGGCATCTTTTACAATGGGCAAGTGTATGATGCCTATAGCTTTGCGGCCGATTTAATTCGTAGGGCAAAGAAAAATCTAGTGCTCGTTGATAATTACATTGATGACTCCGTTTTGACTCTGCTGAGTAAACGCAAAAAAGGAGTTTCGGCAAGTATCTATACTAAAGCCATTTCAAAACAACTCACTCTGGATATAAAAAAGCACAATGAGCAATACCCGCCCATTACGATTCAAACTTTTAAAAACGCCCACGATCGTTTTCTGATCATCGACGACAAGGAAATCTTCCACATTGGCGCATCCCTGAAAGATCTGGGCAAAAAATGGTTCGCCTTTTCCAAGTTCGAAGCCGGCGCTGTCGAAATGCTGAAAAAACTTGGAGATTCCGGAACATGAAAGATAATCCGCGGATAAAGATTGCATTTTGAACTCAAGAACACCTGCCCAAGCTTGACACCGCTGAAATCAAACTTAACCTAGTGGGAGTAAAGCGGTTGGCGATTATTCGGCCGGCTATTCGGAAAACCAACGGTTGGCACCACCATGCAAGACAGGGTCAAATGGATTGAGATATCCGATGCGGCGCTCGCCTCGAACATCGCCGCGTTGCGGAAATCGCTCCCACAGGACACCATACTGTCGGCGGTGGTGAAGGCGAACGCCTACGGCCACGGCCTTGACGTGGTGGCCCCCGTATTGGAAAGGCTGCCGGGCGTCGACGCGTTCTCAATCGTCTCGGTGGACGAGGCCCGCGAATTACGCGACCTCGGGATACGCAAACCAATCGTCCTGCTCGGATGCTTCCCCTTCTCCGATTTCGATGGGATAGTCGAAACGAACACCATCCCGTTTGTCCACAGCGAACCCGTCGCGGTGTCGCTCGAGGCGGCCGCGGAAAAGGCGAGACGCACCGTAAGGGTAATCCTAAAAATCGACACGGGCATGGGGCGTTTGGGAGCGCATCCGGAAGATGCGGGAAAACTGATTGACACCGTTGAACACGCTAAACACTTGGAACTCGCGGGATTCGCGACCCATTTCGCTATGAGCGATATCCCCGGCGCCAAACTAACGCGGACGCAAATCGAATCATTCAAGACGCTGATCAAGCGCCATCGACATAACATCGTCCCACCCGACATGACGACCACCGACAATTCCGGTGCGATAATACTCGAATCAAACCCGGATGGAGGTATGGCGCGTCCGGGAATCGCCATCTACGGCCTGCATCCCTCGAAGAAATCGCGCGAAGCGCGTCCGGATATGCTCCAACCGGCCCTGGAATACAAGGCCCGCATAGTCGACATCAAAACGCTCGACAAAGGCGGTTCCGTCAGCTACGGAGCGACTTGGACAGCCCCGAAAGAGTCGAGAATCGCTATCCTCCCTGTGGGATACGCCGATGGCTACCGGCGCGCGTTCTCCAACCGCGCCGTGGCGCTGGTCCGGGGCGCCCCCGCCCCCGTGCGCGGCACTGTATGCATGGACTTCACCATGCTAGACATCTCCGATATCCCCGGGGTCAAGATTGGCGACACCGCCACTTTGATAAGCGCCACCCCCGATTCCCCGTGCTCCGCGGACAAACTCGCGGAAATCGCGGAAACCATCAACTATGAAATCACTACCGCCCTCCCGGAAGCACTCGATAGAATCCTCGTCTAGGGCCTGCTGAATAATTGGCAAGCACTATTTGGCGACGGGTTCGCCTCCGACAACCAGGTTTTCGATGACACCATAGCCGTCGAGTATTTTCACCAGCAAGTAAGTATCTTTTTTGCCAGTGTGCTTGCGGTAGGCCCGTTCAATCCGCTTGGCGTCGTTTTCCTCGACATAGAATCGCTCGAAAGGGACTTCCAAATGCACATTTTCCCCGTCCCTCCAGGAAACGGTCACCCGCAGAAAATCCACATCGGCTGATGGTTTGTCATGGCGAACGGCGACGAACTTGGCGAAACCGTCCTTGTCCACCTTGATAATGGCGAAGGCTTTCTGGCCGTAGGAAAAATCATCCCGCTCGCCGCAGGGCGCCTTGCTATCCGACACATTAACGGCGACATATCGCCCGCGGAAGGCATCGTAAGGGATCGACGGGGGCGGTTTTGAATTTGAATGTCTTGCCGCGCCAGAGGATATTTTCATGTCTAGCTATAATGCTTCCCACAAACGCGATTTGCGCGAGCGCCACCACCCGCAACGGATCGGCGTTCTTGACCTCTCCGTAATATTCCTTCAGCTTCGACGCCGCATCCTCGGAAAGGATCCCCTTGGCTACGAGTTCGGGAATCTCGCCGTAAAGCCACCTCAAGGCTTTTTTGTCTTTTTTCATGGTTTTCAGTAATTCCCCAAGATGCTTCCCCGACTCCGACCATAGGCGGATGATTGTAACTTTTGACCTTCAAGTATAATCGTTGCCGCCGTGGTTTTCAAACACGCATGTCTCTGGCAATGCAAACAGACTTGCCCCTCAAGCAATGCGTTCGGCTATTAGCAAAAACGCATATGTCAATGGCGATAAAGCCCCCCTTGACATTGCTTCAAGGAATGTGGTATAATCCAATTTGGGAGGCGGAAAAGAGGATTGCTCGAGGCTCCAAGGCGTTACGGAAAGATCAGCATGTTTGAATTCAAGATATTATTCCGACTTGTCGATGTAGCGTTTTGTTCCGCATCCCCCGCGCTTTTACCGAGCGGTTTGAAGCGCGCTGAAAAATCAATCCGGATTCCATTGGCCGCCGTCCAAGGTCTGGAGGAACCGAGGGGGGACGAAGGGGCATGAACGATTTTCTCAAGCGTCTTACAAACCACAAGTCGGTGTTTCTCGCCATGATGCGGTTGCCGGACTTCCGCAAGAACGCGTTCGACCTGGTCGTCGCCTCGGCGTTGATTAACCTCTTGACGCTTGTTCTTCCGTTGATTATCATGCAGATATACGACAGGATCCTCCCCTATCAGGCTGTCGGATCGCTTACTTGGTTGATGTTGGGATGCGCCGCGGCGGTTGTCATGGAGGCGACACTGACCCAAACTCGAAGTCTAATAGGAGCGTGGTGGGGGGCGAGGCTCGAGTATCTGACTTCTACGGCGGGAATGAAGCGCATACTCAACTCCAGGATTTCAGATTTTGAAAATGTCGAGCTAGGGACCCACCTCGACAGGATGAATTCCATAAGTTCCCTTTCCGCCCTTTTCACGGGGATGCTGTTTCAGATGATTCTGGACCTTCCATTCGCCTACATGATTTTGTGGATTATATGGGTAATCGGCAAGAATCTCGTGTGGATTCCCCTCCTGTTGATTCTAGTCTATCTGCTAATTATCGTCGTGTCGAACCGCTATTTTGCCAAGGCCAAAGAATCTCAAATTGAATGCGATGAGAAGAGAAATTCGTTTTACATCGAAATTTTCACGGGGATACAGGCTATAAAGTCGATTGGGATGGAGGAAAAGATTCTCCGGAAAACAGAAGAGTTGCATGCGGTCAATACGGCTACAGAGAAAAGATTTTATTTTTGGAACAGGCTTCCCACGACCGCCGGTCTGGTGATTTCCCAGATCGCCTTGTATTCCATCATTATTTTTGGCGCCATGCAGCTTATTCAAGGTGAAATCACGCTTGGTATAATGTCGGCGTGTTCGATTCTAGTGCGTCGTTCGATGCAACCATTCATTCTTTTGGCCGGGACATGGCTTCAGTTGTCCAATGCCAAAATCGCCTTGAACAAGATGAAGCAACTCAGCGATTTGGAACCGGACCATCCCGAGGATACCCCGCCATTGCCGGAGGACATCGATGGAGCGGTCGTATTCAAGGGTGTATCCCTCCAAGACCCCAACAGCGGGGAGTGGATTTTGAAAAAAACCTCGTTCCAGATTCATCCC
Source organism: Lentisphaeria bacterium (assembly GCA_015486135.1). GTDB lineage: Bacteria > Verrucomicrobiota > Lentisphaeria > Victivallales > JAADHT01 > WFSE01. Next base: position 8,069 of record WFSE01000029.1, on the reverse strand, counting down.
AAGGAATACGTGACGATCACGGGTAGCAACGAGAACCATACAACGGCGTTGATTATGCTCATGCTGGGAAATATGAAGCCCGCCGAAGGTAATATCTACATAGATAATTACGATGTGGAGCGTTGCAAACCCTATGAATCCGATGGCAAGATCGCCTATATCCCCGCGAAAAGTCGAGTGTTCACCGGAACAATATTGGAAAACATCACGGTGTTTGACGAGTCGAAGGAGGCGGAAGCGATCAGCACGGCCACGCTACTGGGGCTGGATCGGGATGTCGCCCAGCAACCAGCTGGATTCCACACACCGCTTACCGCGTTGTCGAATGAGATACTGCCAGCGTCTATGATTCACAAAATCGCTATCGCCAGAGCCTTCATCGTGCATCCGCGGATCATCGTCTTCGACCGGATAGACCATGCGATGGATAGCGAAACGGAAAAACTGTTCCAGAGGCTTCTATCCAAATGCGTAGGCCAAATAACCGTTATGCAAATCACGGAAAACTCCAATTATTTGAAGCATAGCCACCGCACTTTGACTCTTTCGGGAGACGGGCGGTTAACGCAAAGCGAGAATAACGGGGCACTATGAAAATCGACAACTGGACAAAATGGTTGATTCAGACCGCTGAGAAGTGGAGCGACATCGCACCCATTGTCAAGAGCACCGGCATCGATACCGTTGACAGCGACCACTATCAGCTAATTAAATACGCTATCGAGTTGAATAAACTGGTGAGGGAACTTAGCGGCGATCGATTCAACATGGATCGATTGAATAAACAGCACTTGATTCTCTGCGATATCTACGACTATGCCAAGTATCACTTCGCCCATGAGGAGAAGGTGATGGAGGGCTACAAAATACGCGACCCCCTCCAATACGCCCGCCATGCGGAAATACTGCAAACGCTCGAAGAGTTCGTCAACGCGTTCGAAGAAGGGAAGTTAACCGCCAGCCATAGGTTGAAGGTCTCCGTTACCGAGTGGATTATCGAACACGTCAACGATGTCGACTGGAAAACATTTTCCGTTGAAAATCTACAGGAAACGTTACGGGACACGAAAAAATGGAGTGATATCGAAAGCGTTATCGCCAAGGGAAACATTCCTCCCGTGGACGTGGAGCACCGCGGAATTATCGAAGCCTTGCTGCGCTTGGCCGCGGGCAAAGGGAAGTCTAGTGGCAGATCGAATTTGGAAAATCTGAAGGCCATCATCCAAAAGCACTGCGAAAACGAGGAAGGGATCATCACGCGATACAATCTGCCTTATCTGGAGGTTCAAAAAAACCAACATTCCATGTTCCTGGCGGCCTTGGAGCAAGAGCTTGAAAAGACCGACGACGCCCTCGCGTCCTCCCTGGTGAATTTCAAGACAATGGCAATTAACTGGTGGGTCAATCACATAAACCGGATGGACCACCCCACCTTGTCGGTTCTGCTACGTATGGAGAATATAATCTACAACTCGAAATCCATGAAGGACTTTTCCTGGATGGTTAGCGAGATGCGCGAAGAAAACATAAACAAGGAACACGCCGGAATATTGAAAAAAGCCGGGGAGCTGGAACAACTGGCTCGAAGCGATCAGCCGGACGTGAAAGAAGAGGCGCTACAGGTCTTTTCCGAGCTTATTGGCCTCTTGAGGCAGCATTTTAGTTCGGAAGAAGAAGTATTGATTCGAAACAAGATAGAAAGAACGCACACGCACCAAATAAATCATAGCGAGATAATAGCGCGGTTCGAGGCATTCCTGGAAGAGTATCAGAGGGGTGTGTCCGTTCTTTCGGAGCACCTGTTGAACAAGATGTTGAACATATGGCTGACCCATGTCAACAAATACGATGTGGACGCGTTTGGAGAAAAAGGCAATGGCTGATTCGTCTCAAGAAATACTAAAAGGGAATGGCAACAGCTTCTTTCGTTGTCTAATCCCCTTGCTTGACGCCATGAAATGGCGTGGAGAACGTAGTTTCATTCAAGACGCTATCCCACTGCACGCTCTCGACAACATGGAGGAGGAGGACTTGCTCACAACCATGGCCAATCTCGGCTTCGAGTCGGCGAAATACAAGTTCCGAATCGACAAGATTTCTCCAGCGATGTTGCCGTGCTTTTTCATAAGCGCCCAAAACGAGCCTTTCGTGATTTTGCACTCCGACGGCGAACGTACTTTCGTGTTCGACGGTGTCAAGCAGGAATATATTCAATTGCTGGACAAGAAAAAAAGAGGGACCGCGATATTCTTCCGTCCGATGGAAGAAGGCGCCGTGACATTGCTCGACAAGCAACCTTATTGGTTCGCCAACCTCATAGCTCGGTTCAAGACTGTTTTCGTCTATGTTTCTATCGTCTCTTTCCTATTGACTTTGCTTACGATAATTTCCCCGTTGTTCATCATGTTCGTATACGACCAGGTCCAGCACACCAGCGACCTGGCGTCACTTGAAATGCTTACGGTGGCCATCGCCATCTACATCCTGGCCTTTGCCGGCGCCACGCACTTGCAGAGCGCCATCATGCGCATCACGAGCATCAGGCTGGGCAACATAGTAAGCAATCAAGTGATAAGGAGAGTGCTTTACCTCCCCCTCTCTTTCACCGAGGTATCCTCCCTGAGTTCCCAGTTGGCCAGAATAAAGGATTTTTTGAATATCCAGACATTTTTCGGAGGGCAAGCGTTTTCGACGATAGTCGATCTTCCTTTCGTTGTTCTGCTATTAATCGTATTGTTCATTCTTGGCGGCAGCATAGTCATTGTTCCGATCGCTGCGCTGGTTCTGTTCGTAGTGTCGTACTTTTTCATAAACTACTTCTCCAGCAAGGTCGTCAAGGCGATGTCGGGAGTCAACGCCAGAAGGCAAGACCTGCTATTGGAAATTCTAACCGAATTCAAGTCTATAAAGCTTTCGGGTAAGAAACGGTTCTGGGAAGAGCGTTTTGAAAAGCTCTCTTCCGACTTCGCCTTCCAAAAATTCCACGAGGCCAAGGTCAACGGAATTATAAATTGGTATTCATCTCTGCTTGTATCCCTATCCGCCCTGCTAACCATATATTTGGGAGTGCTGCAAGTTTTGAAGGGCGAACTCTCCCCCGGGGGGCTTATGGCCGTTATGATTCTTGTTTGGCGAATCCTAGGGCCGATGAAAAACGGATTCACGATTATGGCTCAGTCCACTTCTTTGAGGCGAAGCATAAAGCAATTGGACCGTCTTATGAATCTTCCGCTTGAAACCGCTCACAATCGAACCGAAGCGCTAACCAGGCAACTGAACGACAATGTGGAATTCTCCAAAGTGGCGCTTAGGTATCTCCCCGAATCCGAGCCTGCGTTGGCGGGGGTGGATGCCGCGATACAAAACGGGGAAAGCCTGACCATATGCGGCCACGAAGGCGCCGGGAAGTCCTCTCTGATGAAACTCTTGACGCATCTTTACGAAATTCAGTCGGGCCGCATATGCATCAATGGAATCAACGTAAAGCAGCTATCGCCAGTCCTGTTGAGAAAGTCGCTTACGTTCATACCACAAAAAATACAACTATTTTCCGGGACCATAGAGCAAAACCTGAAATCCTTCTCTTCAACCGCCACTAGCGAGGAAATAGCGAAGGCGCTCGAAAAGGTGGGGCTGGATGAAGAAATAGACAACCTCCCGGACAAGTTGCAGACTGTTGTCACCGAAAACAATAAAAGTTCCTTTTCCGAGGCTTTCGTCAAAAAACTGTTTATTGCCGCGGCAACACTCCGGAAATCCAACATAATGATAATCGATGAAACAACGAGGGATTTGGACGATGAATGCATGAGTAAGTTGGTGGAGCTTTTCAAAGAGCTCAAAAAGTCGAAAATATTGATATTCGTGAGCAATCAAAAGCCTATATTCGAGGTTACTGAAAAGGTGTTGTGGCTAGATAGCGGACGCGTCAGAAAGTTTGGGCCGTCGGAGGAAATAACCAAGGAATTTTTCAATATAGGAGATTAGCCATGAAAAATACGCTGAAAAAATATTCCTACCTTTCCCGGAGTGTCCTTTTAAAGGAGCAAGGGACCTCGTTTATTTTGCGGAGCATAATCTGGGGGAGTTTGATAATTGTCCTTCTTTTCTTCTGGTGGGCGATGCATATGCAACTTGACGAAGTCGCCGTTACAACTGGGAAAATGGTCACCAAGATGCGGATTCAAAACATTCAGCATCTGACGGGCGGAAAAGTTAGGGAGATTCTCGTGGAAAACGGGGATTTCGTCAAAAAAGGTCAGTTGCTGATGCGTTTCGACAAAGTCGAAGCGAAATCCAAACTACATGAAAACCAAGACGCGTACCATTCCCTGCTGGCGAGGAAAGAGCGGCTCGAGGCGTTCCTGGAAAACCGAAAACCAGATTTCTCCAAGCTTCCCAAAGACGCCAGAGGGTTTGCCGACGAGGAGCAGTTGATGTTCACTTCGCTAGTTGATTCGGAAGAGATGAATAAATCCCTTCTCGAGAGTCAAGTGGAACAGGCTAGACAGGAGTTGAACGCGCTTAAGGAGAGAAAAAAGACATTGGACAAACAACTGAAGCTTCTGGATAACGAGATAAAAATAAAGAGCGGACTATACAAGAAAAATATTATATCCAAACTGGAGATACTGAGGATAGAAAGAGACAAATCCAAACTCCAGGAAGAAGTGGTTCAAGTTCCGGAGCATATACTAAAATTGCAAGAGAAAATGAAAGAGTTGATTATACGCAAAAAGAAGATAAAAACCGATATGGTCGCGGATGCCAGGAAGGAGCTCGAGGACGTAAACACTACCATCCCGAAGATAAAAGAGGAGATAGTGCGATACAAATACCAGCTGGAGCATCTTGACATCTACGCCAACATAAGCGGAACAATCCACGATCTGAAGATACATACCGTTGGCGCGATTGTTAAGCCTTCCGAGGTTATGATGCAAATTGTTCCCATGAACCAGCAACTTGTCGCGGAAGTCCATATTAATTCGAGGGACGTGGGGCATATCAAGCCAGGGCAAATCGCTAAGATTAAGCTTACCACATACGATTTCAGCCGTTATGGATCCATATCCGGGGTGGTGAGAAGGGTTTCCGCGTCATCGTACGTGGACAGGCAAGAAATATCATACTACATCGGCATCATAGACCTCGATCAACAATATATCATGATTGGAAAAAACAAAGAGATGCTGATTTCGGGCATGACATTGCAGGCGGACATAAAAACTGGCTCCAAATCGCTAATGCAGTACCTGTTGAAACCCATATTCAAATCCGCCAGTCAGGCGCTTAGGGAAAGGTAAACGCGGGCCGACGGGGCGGCGGCTCCCGTCAAGACGAGGAGAGTGAATCATGGCTATGGATATCACTTCGGCGAATGTTGCCCATCAAATGATGGCCAAGGTTTATTCAAACATCAAAACTCCTCGGAACAAATTGCTTTACACCTCGGATATCTCGTCCCAGGCTGTTGTCAATCTGCAGGAGTACCGGGCATCGGACGCTCACCGGCAAATTGGCGAAGACAATTCCGATTTCGACGCTTCCCACGCAACGCATCATGCCCCTAGCGCGGTCGCTACCAACAGCGGCGGGGTTTTTTCCCTAGCGATTCCCGAACTAGACACTCCGGGAGCCTCCAAAATCGATGGACTCACCATCGAGCATCTACCCGAGGGGACCTCCTATCTAGGGGAGAACGGCGCTATTGTCCCGGCGCAGGATGGGGTAATCAAATTGGACAATATCAATGATGGCACCTTGTCTTTTTCCCTTCCGGATGGAGACATCTCCAGTTTCACCGCCACGGTAAGCGCTACGTCGGGAGAAGGACAAGTCACCCAATCCGCTCCCGTCGATGTGTTTGTCAACGGCGCGCCAATCGTCACCTCGCCCGTTGAATTCGAGATGCTTGAGGACGGCTCGTTTCTTATCACTAAAGATGCCTTGCTTGGGAATGCGTATGATCCCGACGGGGATGCGCTATCTGTAGAAAACCTCTCGATTCCCGATGGGACCCTCACCGACAATGGCGATGGCACGTGGACTTTCCAACCGGACGAAAACTTCAACGGCGACATAACATTCTCGTATGATATTTCCGATGGACTGGACACCATCTCTACGACCGGATCCATCCTTGTCGAAGCGGTAAACGACAATCCCCAGTTTTCCTCCGCGCCTTCAGAAGTCGCCTCCGAGGGGGGTAATACGATCACCGGACAACTAACCGCCACGGATGTGGACGACAACGCCACCGCGACTTTCGCGGTCGCGGAGGGCGCGCAAGTTCCCGACGGATTCACCCTGAACGAGGACGGCTCCTACAGTTTCGATCCCGCGAATTCCGCATATGACCATCTCGCCGTCGGGGACTCGACCACGCTGACCATCCCGGTCACCGTTACAGATGACCAAGGAGCTACCGATACTACGCAGATACAGATCACGGTGAACGGAACGAATGACGCTCCGGTCGCCCAAGCGGAGGTGATTACATCCGCCGCCGAAGGCGCGTCGGCGATCACCGGACAGCTTACCGCCGCGGATGTGGACGACAACGCCACCGCGACTTTCGCGGTCTCGGAGGGCGCGCAGGTTCCCGACGGGTTCGCCCTGAACGAGGACGGCTCCTACAGTTTCGATCCCGCGAACTCCGCGTATGACCATCTCGCCGTCGGAGACTCAACCACGCTGACCATCCCGGTCACCGTTACCGACGACCAAGGCGCGACCGACACTACGCAGATACAAATCACGGTTAACGGCACCAACGACGGCCCGGTGGTGAGCGAAGCGGGTAATTTCTCCACCGACGAGGACACGACGATCACTCTCACCCAGGATCAGTTGCTCGCCAACGCCAGCGATGTCGATGGCGACACCCTTTCCGTCGAAAACCTCCAAGTCGATGGCGGAACGCTCGTGGACAACGGCGACGGCTCGTGGAACTTCACGCCCGACGAGAACTTCAACGGCGAGCTCAACTACACGTTTGATGTTTCGGACGGCCATACCACAACCCCGGCCAACGGAACGATTACCGTCAACGCCGTCAACAACGCCCCCACGGCAGTTGACGACGGGGGAAGCGCGAAACTAATCCTGACAGGCAACCAGTCGATGAATCTTGGTAATTCCGAGGATTTCTCGTTCACAAACCATTTCACTATTTCGATGGATGTTGAAATTACAGGCCAGGGCCTCGGTGACTATCATCAAGGCGGCATTCTTTTCAATAAGGAAAACGCATACGAACTAGCTCGTTTCGAGGACGGGTCCGTCAAATTCGCGATACAAGACGAAAAAGGACGCTGGAGCTGGAAAGATACCGGCTACGACCTCCCGGAGGGAGAAGAGCACAACGTTACGTTCGTATACGATGGCGACGCTAAAGAGGCTTCCCTTTATATCGACGGGGATCATGTCTTTTCCGGGCGCAAAGGTGTTCCAAGGAGCATTATGCAAACCGATTCCGATTTGCGGATAGGGGACCGTGAGGTGGCGACCCATTCATTGGAGGGGAACATCTCTAAGGTCGCGGTGTTCGAGGACTCTCTTTCCAGTGACGATATCAGCGCGTTCCTCGCGGGTGATACGGTCGACGCCAACATGGTCGCCCAATACGATTTCCGGGGAAGCAATCCATTGGCTGACACGTCCGGAAACGGACATATAGCCACGCTGCACGGAGGAGCCACTATCAGCAGCGGCGCCTCGGAAATTACCGAGAATGAAACACTGACCCTCCAGGTGGACGATATTCTTGCTAACGACATCGACATTGACAACGACACCCTGAACATAACCGATGTCAGCGCTCTCGTGGACGCGGATGGCAACGAAATCGCGTCGGTGGACCTGAACGACGACGGGACTATCAGCGTCACTCCGAACGGGTCTTTGGCCGCGGACGAGACCGCGGACGGGACGTTCACCTACACGGTGAGCGACGGGCACGGCGGCACGGACACGGCCCAGGTAAGCGTCAACATCACAGGAACGAATGACGCGCCTCAAATAAATGTCGTTGATGCCGTGGCGCTGGACGAGGGAAGCGACGTTGT
>WFSE01000028.1 GCA_015486135.1 Lentisphaeria bacterium | reverse complement strand
GTTTATGATTAGGTCCTTCCGTTCGCTCCGCGAACCTTTCGGGCTTGACGGAAGGACGCTTTGAGCATGCGTCCCAGCGAAGCGGGGGACGCCGCGAAACGGGCGGACGCCCGCGCGAAATTGACGAGCACCCCAAATTGGGTGGGAAAGAGTAGTCGTCCCCAAGACTTTTGGGAAAACCACTCCCAAAAGCTTGGACGCGACACCACTAGAAACCGACTTAACCCAATAATTCTTAAGCACTTGCCAATTATTCAGTGAGCCCTAGCATATGAATCTCGGAGAGATTCCCCCCGGCAGGCGAGAACCCGCGGTCGCTACCCGAGCGAGAGAAGCGAGCGACGGTTCCGAGCACGCCCCTGCGGGCGGAGGAAAACCCTGTCGGGCGCGCCACTTTTTTAGCCTCAAAAGTGGCGCAAATCCCCCTCCATCGCACAACCTGCCAAAAATGCATTATGGGAATGGAATGACCACGGGATATTCCACGGCGCGCTTGGGCAATTCTTTTGAAATATCACGCTCAATCATTCACTTGTCACACGATATTTTTGTGCAAATTTCAAGTCAAACTTCGGATTTGCACGAATTTTCATTCAATCCAGGGAGTGGTGGCCTGCTAAAAAAAGTTGGAAACATGCCGCCGTCGGAGACGACGGAAAACCGAAATGAGAAATCCGAAATCCTAGCGGATTTCACCTTCAGTAAGCTTACCGACGGTACACGAATGCAACGATGCAAATCAGGGATTTGTTGTGCCAACAAATTTTCGCCCACACGTAAGTCGTTAATAGTCAACAATATTGTTTTTGAAAGAGTAGAAGATAAGCTTGAAGTTTTAGCATTATTGCCCCCTCTCTTTTCACTCATCTGCGAGCATCGCGAATTCGTGGAGTTTTCGTTGCAGTAGTTCTTTCGGGATAAGTTTTGTTTCGTACTGTGCGATTACCGACGGACTGAGAGAACGACTCAGGGCGTATTCAACCACCTCGTCATCTTTATCTTTGCAGAGCAACACACCTATACTGGGCTTTTCGTGCGATTTTCGCACATCCCGGTCGAGTGCCTCCAGATAGAATTCAAGTTGACCTAGAAACTCGGGTTTGAATTTATCCATCTTCAGCTCAAAGGCAACCAGGCATTGCAGTTGCCTATGAAAAAACTCCTCTTCCGCAGTTTTAGTGGGTAAAAAGGCGGAATTTATCGGAACCTCTCCAGAGTCAAGCTGTTTTCAGCATAACGGCTTCGCCGCCCTCCGCGTCGCTACGGGACTTATATGAAAACAGCTTGACTTGGGCGGGGAAATTCCTCGACGCATGGACGAGGCAGGTCATGTACTCTAATATCGAACCGATGAAGGACGTGGCGAAAATGCTTCGAAGGCACCGGGCCTGAATTCCCCGCTTTTTAACAACTAGGCTCAAAAAAAAGTGAGATTTCTATCTATTTCTGGCTTGATATTTCCTAAAGCATCGTTATTATTGATAACGAGCCTATTGTCTTTTAGCCTAGAAGGAGGTGAGTCATGAGCTATGTGGTCGAGCAGAAGATCGGAAACGGGGTTTACTTGTACGAGGTTGAAGCCTATTGGGACAAGGAGAAAGGGCAGGCAAGGCAGAAACGGCGCTATTTGGGAGTCAAGGATCCGAAAACCGGATTGCCGAAGACCCCTAGGAAAGGCGTCACGCCCAAAGCCGCTCTGCGTTTCGGCGAATTGTGGCTTTTAAGGAAATTGGCGGATCGAATTGGCTTGCGCCAAGTATTGGAAAAAGCGTTCGACGAGGACTCGGCGAAGATTCTGGATTTGGCGTGCTACGATGCGCTGGAGACGAAAGGCTTCCATTTGTACTCGGAGTGGGCGGAGGACTCCGAGGTTTTGGACAGGGAGCTGCGCACCTCGCAGGATATAAGCCGATTCTTGAAGAGCCTGGACGAACGATCCATGCGATCGTTCGGCAACTTCTGGCTGAGAAAGCATGGGAAGCGGAAGGCCATCGCTTTCGACATAACATCCATATCCTCCTATTCCGACGGGATGTCCGATGTCGAGTGGGGCTACAACCGGGATGGCGAGGCTCTTCCCCAGATAAACCTCGGCCTCGCCGTCAATTGCGAGTCGGTTCTTCCCGTCAGCTACAGGACGTATCCGGGAAGTATTCCGGACGTGAAGGTGTTGAAGCGGCTTATCGACGACTTTTCGTCTCAATGCGAGCTGGACGAAATAGTTCTCGACCGCGGCTTCCACAGCGAAGGCAATCTCAAAGATTTGAGAGGGCGCGGAGTCGATATTTTGGTGTCCGTGCCATTTAATGTCAGGTACGCCAAAAAGATGTTGAACGTCAGAAAACTGGAGTCGGCCGAGAACGTGGTGGTGTTTAATGGGCGAACGCTTTTCCACACCGCCCGGAAAGTCAAGGCGGGAGGAGGAACATGCGATGTGCATTTGTTCTTCGACGAGGAGCGGAAAGCCCGGGAGCTGGAGCGCTTCTTCAAAAAGGTCGCCAGCGTGGAAAGCCACTTCAATGGCACGGAGATTGCAAGCGTCGCCGAAGCGAGCAAGGCTATCGAAGGCTTCGCCACCAGAATGTCGGGCTTTTTTGAAATATCCATAAACGCGGGAAAAGTCGCCCTGTCCAGAAAAATCGACCGGATGAACGAGAGAATATCGAGGATGGGGAAAATGCTTCTGCTATCGACAAGATTGAACCGAACGGCGGAGGATGTGCTGGAGGCGTATTACCGCAGGGATTTCACGGAAAAATATTTCGATATACTCAAAAACAAGATGGGGAACGACGGGCTGAGAACCTCCACCGATAAAACGTCACGAGGAAGGATGTTTATAGCTTTCGTCGGGCTCATACTTCATTCCGCCTTGTACTCGGCGTGGAGGCGATCGGATATCAGAGCCAAATGCCCGATGACCAAGGTGCTCGCAGCGATGAAACCTCTGAAATCAGTGGAGAGGAGCAACGGCACTCGAGTCTTGACGGAGATCAGCAAGCATCAAAGGGATATCATTAAAGCCTTTGGCTTGACTCCTCCTGTAATATAATTCCTCGTTATTAAAACTTGCGGAGTTTGGGCCCTCGCCGCGCGTAGGCCGTCCCGAAAGGTGCTGCGGAGCAGCAAGGCCGACTTATTCAGCAAATTCTATTTCTTTTTCGCACGCGTTATGAGAGGTTTTTGATTTTTTTGCTGAAAGCTATTCAGGATTTTTTCCGCTTTACCGAAAGGAACAGTGATAAAGGAGAACGTGTCCATTACCCGTATCTCCTTGATTTGACCTGGTTTAATCGAGCCCCTTCTAACAATCAAATTGACAAGTTTTTTGGGATTGTAGCCGTCTTTTTTCCCCAAGGCCACGAAAAGCCTAGTTTTTCCCTGTTGGCCAATCCGTCTGTCGTCCGTTCTCGGCTCGATCTCGTTAACCACTCCATAGGAGTCGGTACTAAGCTCCTCGTCAAAGCAATAATTCAACACAACCGCTAAAACATCCGTCGGGTCGTTGCCTTGCAATAGCTTCTTCGCCCAATCAAAATACTGTTTTTCCGGATTCTGCCCCATCACAGCCACTAAATCGTCATGAATTTTCTTTCTTTTAGCGGTGATTATATCGCGGACAGTTGGCACCCTCGACTTTTTGATATCGGATTTAGCCATTCTCTGAATGAACATCAATCGCTTGTATTCGTTCGGCGTGATGAAAGTAATCGCCGTGCCTTGATTGCCCGCTCTTCCAGTTCTCCCAATTCTATGGACATACAATTCCGGATCCTGTGGCAGAGAGAAGTTTATCACATGTGTCAGGTTGTTCACGTCGATTCCTCTAGCCGCGACATCCGTGGCCACTAGGACATTCGATTTTTTTTGCTTGAACTTCTCGAGAGTCCTCTCCCTCTGCGCTTGGGAAATATCTCCGTGGATGGGAGCCGCGTCGTATCCGCGCTCCATCAAGTGAGCAGCAGTCCTATCCACTTCGCTCCTAGTTCTGCAAAACACCAATCCGTAAAAAACATCCTCGATATCGATAATCCGGCAAAGAGCCTCAAATTTTTCCGAAACTCTCACCTCAAGATATATTTGCTCCGTCAGACTCGTGGTCAGAGGCGCCTTTTTAACGGAAAGAAGCTCGTAGCCCTCCATGTACTTATGAGCAAGCTCCTTTATCTTGTGAGGCATAGTGGCGGAAAAAAGCAACATGCGCTTATCGGGATTCGTATACGCCATGATATTTTCCATGTCGTCTATGAATCCCATATTGAGCATTTCGTCGGCCTCGTCCAATACAAGGTGGTCGATCGAGTCCAGGTTCAATGTTTTTCTTTTGAGATGGTCTATCACACGGCCAGGGGTGCCAACGACAATATGAACGCCCTTCCGCAACCGTCTCAGCTGCTGATCAATCGATTGCCCGCCGTAAATGGGGGTTGTTATTATCTTTTTTCGTCCTTTCAAGGAATTGATCTCCTCCGACACCTGTATTGCCAATTCCCTTGTCGGGGTGAGAATCATAGCCTGAACTCGTTTAGCCCCGGTGTCGACCATCTCGATTAATGGCAATCCGAAGGCCGCTGTCTTCCCAGTGCCGGTTTGGGCCTGAGCTATGATATTGGTGTCATTGCGCAACATCAACGGAATCGTCAATGCCTGAATGGGGCTTGGCTCGTCAAAGCCTTTTCCGCGTATCGCCTCGAGGGCGTTATCGGAAAGCCCAAGATCCTTAAATGTCTTGCTACATGCGTCCGCCATAATAAATCCTTCCCCGAACACGCTTCTGAATCAATGCGTCCAGGTATTGTTCGTGTGCAAAATTGATGAATGAAAGTCCTCGCTAAAAAACTCGCATACGGACTTTTACATATAGCAAAGAAGCAATTACCCCTCCCCTCCTCCAGGTGGCTGGCCCTTCGCTCGCCCCCCGCCAACTCCACTCCGCGAGAACTCGCTCTCGTTTAAAATGAAGGATTGCCAAAAACTGAAAGCCCCCGAGGACGAAGCGCCAAGGAACTTGCGCCACTTTCAAGAGCCCTCGAAAAGGAGAAAAGTCAGGGCTGCTGGATCTGGTCGGAATTTGTCTTGTTGTACTTCTTCGTTATCTTGCCGTAAAGAAGTCTTTGGGCATTCTGTTCGGGAAGCCCCGCATTCAGAATATCCGTCATCGCCGTTTTTATATCGTACTCAAACCACTGGATTTCCATTGTTTTGCGTACAGTATCAACAAGCATATACGACCCTTGCGTCCTTCCCCGACGCGGCTGACCAACAGCCCCCACACTCAACAACGCCTTGTCGTAGTTTTTAGTAGGCAACGGGAACGCCACGGGCAATATTTTGCCATTGACAAGCACAAAGGCACACGGGATATGGCTGTGCCCTACAAAACATATACGTTCGCTGAACTGCTCGAAGAAATACTCCACATGCTCCAAATTGGTCTCCGGCTTGACGTATTGCCAGTCGCAAAGCTCTATATCACCAGGAGCGCTATGGTTGAACCTGACCATAATGTTGCGGTCGGGATCATCTGGAGGTACGGACTCGTTGATGATGTTCATGGGCGCGGCCATTGGACGTCCCCGAAGAAACCGCAAATGCCAATCGGACAACAGATTGTTCTTTGTGATAATCGCCGAATCCCTAGCGTAACCGGAGAAATAGCCCGGATCCTCCAGCCCGCAACAGGCCGCGTCGTTGTTGCCGAGAAGAATCTTCCCCTGCAACTGACCATTGTAAATGGACTCGACAAACTCTCTGTCCAAGGTGGCTGGATCGGTGAACGCATCAACTCCCTTGACATGACCAACCAACCCAAGCTTTATAATCTCATCCAAGCACGCCTGGGGCTTCCCGCCGTAATTCACGGCGTCACCCAAGAACTCGTAACCTTGAACACCAATCTCGACGGAATGCCTGATAAATGCCTTCAGCGCTGGAAGGTTACCGTGAACATCTGAATAAATCGCTAGTTTCATAATCACAATTCCGTTACGTCGCGCCAATCATCCTTGAACAGGGCTCATAAAACCGACAGCGGTATTATAGCACCTCCACAAATCAATTTCAAGTCGCCTAAGAAGCAAGCCTGCAAACAAGCTCAAATCACGCCCCCCCCCCAAAAAAAAGACTCGGAACATGAAGAAAAACGTCCCAATCCCCCAAAAACAAACCACAACAACAGTGCGCCCCCCCCGACAAGAATATGGCCGAACGTCGGAATAGCCGGATAGCCCCGACAGGAGTACCGCAAAACTCTTGAACCATGTTAAAGATGCGGTAAGCTTGGTGATGCGAAAAAACGGAAACAGAGCGCGCGTCAATCATTCGGCGAGCCCCGGCCACATGGATGCTAAAAGAAAAAAAACCGAATTACTAGCCCCGGGCGGTAGCCTGGAAGGAGCGGTTATGGCGCTGGACTCCGGCGCCGATGCCGTCTATGTCGGCCTAAAACGCTTCTCGGCCAGAGCCCGGGCGAAAAACCTGGCATTGAAGGAGCTAGGCCAGTTGATCAACCATGCCCGGCACACACGAAAAAAGGTTTACGTGGCGTTCAACATCCTGGTGAAGGAGACCGAACTTCTTGATGCCGCCGAAATTCTTTTCGACGCATCTGAAGCCATGCCGGACGCTTTCATAGTCCAAGATTTGGGCATGGTCCATTTGTTGCGATCATTTCTTCCGGAAGCCACCATTCACGCCTCGACGCAAATGGGGATACACAACTCGCTCGGAATCGAGGTGGCATCAAGAATGGGGCTCGAACGCGTCATTCTAGAACGTCAAACAACGCTCGAAGAGCTCAAGGAGATGGCGCGGAAATCGCAGGTGGAACTGGAGGTTTTCGCGCACGGCGCCCTGTGCTGCTCGCTCTCCGGCTCCTGCCTCCTCTCCTCCTGGATAGGTGGATGGAGCGGAAACCGCGGAAGATGCGCCCAACCTTGCAGAAGACGATTTCATTCCCCTTCGGGCAACGGATTTTTCTTCTCAATGAAGGATTTGGCGGCGCTGGACAACATAAGCGCACTTGCGGACATGGGAATATCATCGATCAAGATAGAGGGCAGGTTGAAATCCCCATCGCACATAGCTAAAGTCGTGGCGGCGTACAGACTGGTGCTGGACGCGTCCCCCTCGGATAGGGGGGAAGCTGTGAAGGAGGCGAAAAGATCGCTTTCACGCATAGGGGCGAGATGCCACCTGTCTAGTTTCAAGACGCAAAAGGACTTCCACGACGCCGTGGCGTTTTCCACACCCGCCGAGCATGGTGTCCCCGCGGGCAAGGTCGTCGCTTCCACGAACTCCGGATTCACACTTTCGCTTTTCCGAAAACTCCATTCCGGCGACATCATAAGATTCCGCGGCGATGGCGGCGGAGAGGCATTCCCCGTGGGCTGGATGACCGTCAACGGCAAACGCGCTGGAAAGGCGGGGAAAGGGGATATTTGCATCGTCCACCATGCGGGAGGAGCCCCGATTGGAGTTATCGTCCAAAAAACGGGCGAAGTGTCGTCAAGGTCCGTTGGCATGCCACCCACGGCACTGCAAACGGTCCGCAGGAATATGGATTTGTCCATCTCCCTCTCCGGGACCCTCTTGACAGTCCATGCGAAAGGGGTGGGCGAATGGAGACGCGCCTTGGAGCTTTCACCAGCAAAAACGAATCCCGTGGTGGCGGCGGATCTGGCAAACGCTTTTTCAATATCCAACGCGGAAAAAGTTCAGGCCGGCAACGTGGTGGTGTCGAATCTGGAAGACAACCTCTTCCTTCCCGCCAGCCTCCTGAAAGCCACCAGACGCTCCTTTTGGAAATGGTGCGACGAGATCGCCGAAAAGCAAACGCGCGAAAAACGCGCCGAGCTCCTGCGGCAAGTGGAAATATATCTAGCGGAAAGTGCGAAAGACAATCCCACGGACGAACAAAAAAAGGACAACCTCTCCAAACGAGCGCGCGCATTTCCCTTTTTCGTTCCCGAACGCAACGTCAATAGTGTTGAAAACGATTTGAAGAGCATTCCCGAGGGGGCCAAAGTCGAAGTCAATTCGCTTTTCCAGTTGACTCCGTTGGCGGACTCCGGGAAAAATATCGATGTCGAAGTGGTCTTCCCCTTCCCCGTGTGCAACTCCCTCGCCGTCCGCGAAATCCGCGAGCTCCTATCCAGCGGCACCGCGTCTGAAAAACCACATTTGACAGCCGTGGAAGCGTGGGTCGAACTTGAAAAAGACGCGATATCCGCGCTCGCCAAACAATCACCGGTGCCAGTAACCATACCGCCGCCACGGCGCATCCCCATCCTCGTCACCAGGGCTTCAATCCAAACGGAAGGCGCCATCACCGACGACCGCGGCGCGGAATACGCGGTGGAATGCGACACCACCACCGGACTTTCCTACCTTTACCCAAAAAAACTACTTGATATTCCAGGCATTCCAGGCGCATTCAAAAAAAAGGGGGGGAAGACGCAAAAAATGCGGACACCACCACCTCGACATTCAACTTCAACCGCGAACTGGCGTGACACACCGAGTCACCCGGAGCCTAACCGCTGAATAGTCACCGAGAAAGGGTATAACAAAGCAGACACGGTCAGAATAATCTTGACCTGCACCGTAAATATGAAAAGAAGCCCAAGAAAGAGAAACGCCTGCCGCTTTCCAACAATATAAAGCGCCCCCAATGCCAACGGCACCACCAAATCCAGAAGAAAAAGCGGCGGCGAAATCGCCACAATCGCAGCGCTGAAAGCAGGAGTATTCCCCTCCCCCAACACTTCTGTGAATATTCGTTTGAACTTGAAACAGGCGAAAGTCGCCGCCATGTCACCCAGTAAAACGACTGCAATCCCGCACCATAGGGACACATAAATTACAATATTGCAAAAACGATCCCTAGTCCTGTCGTTTTGATGCTCCATCCCCCTCCCTTATGCGCGGCGTAACATCACCCCGCCTCCCTCGCCAAAAGGATAGCTATAACCACCATGTTGGCGGCGAGAATAACCGCAAGCTGAAACAACGGCTCGGAAATAGAGAAAACGCCGGAAATCCAGGACTCCGACGACTCCTTGACTTTCCAGAACGCATAGAAATCCAATCCGAACAACGGGAATATCACGAACATCACGAATTTCTGGAATCCCGCGTCCTTCTTTCTACGTCTAGCCGCCATACCCACCTCTAAATCCGAGACTCTAAATCCGAGACTCTAAATCCGAGACCCTCGAGCATTTTTGCCGTATTATTTCTGATCTGAGTCATTCTCATTTTGAATTTGTCTAGAATTTCGAGCTTCGGATTTCTCATTTCGGTTTTCCATCGCCGCCATGCGTCCTAGTCGGAATGGGCGACATTCCACCAAGCGTAAAGCATGAAAGCCACCGTAGGCCCGGCTCCCGCTATCAATGGAGGAAGGTCCCCACGATTGCCCAACACTCTAAAAACCTCCGACAAAACAACATAGGAAATTATCACAATTATAGCGACCACAATGGATATGAACACCCCGTTTCTGGCGCTCTTGGTCGAAAGGGGCACCCCTATGAAAGCCGCTATAATCGCAGCCCAAGGATAGAAGGACATGCGATAGAATAGTGTCGTCCAATAGATGTCTTTCCGCATTTCCGGCATCTTCTCCGCCTTGGACAGGATGTCGTATATCTCGAACGAGGAAAGATCCTCAATATGCTTGACCGCATTGAGAATGTCTCTGGGACTTTCGGGAAAATCCTTGGGTTTGCCAACCATAACATCAAACTTCCTAGGCGCCCCTGGAAGCTGGTTCTCCTTGTCGAAACGCGTCAACTCCCCATGCTCGAAAACCCACCCCTTCCCTGAAACATATTTCGCCATCTCCGCCTTCAGATCCCAATCCAAGGAACCGTCCTCGTGAAAATGCTTTAAATACACCTCCTTCTGGGTCTCCGACGTGTCGAAATAATTGAAAAGCCAAGTGCGCCTGCCGTCCGGACTGCGATACGAAAGGTTCGTACGCCGCGAATCCTTGTACGCCCCCTCCGTGGTTATGGATTTCCTTAGCAGATACGACTCGCGCTCCGTGTACGGAATGAACGTCTCGTTAAACCAGCAATTCACCGCCCCCACACACACAGCCGCCATATAAATCGGCACGCCACATCGCATAAGGGACACTCCCGAAGCCCTCATTGCGGTGACCTCCATGTTCTTCCCGAAATTGGCCATGGTGTACATACACGCCAAAAGCACCGATATCGGCAGGATAAACCGCACGTTGCCGGGAATCTTAAGGAGGAAATAGGTGATTGTCTGGGTAACCGTGCAAGGATGCTCCAGGAAGTCCCCGAGATCATTGAACAAATCGCCGACCAGAAACAATATCGTGAAACCCAAAATCAACACAACCAACGGAAACGCGAACTCCCTGAACACGTAACGGTCGAGAGTTGGCATCCATATAAAAACCCTGGCGGCCGAATGGCGCTCCTTATTGTTTCCGTCATCGCTCAAACTAGATTCTCCATTATGTGTCTTTTCCGCTCAGGCGTGTTCTTGCCCATATAAAAATCCAGCATTTCGGAAATATTCCGCATATGGTCGACCGTGACACTTACCAGCCTGATATCCTCCCCGATAAACTGACCAAACTCATCCGGAGATATTTCTCCAAGCCCCTTGAAACGGGTTATCTCCACCCCCCCCCGTCTGGAAAGCTCCACCACCGCGGCATCGCGCTCGCCCCCGTCGTAGGCGTATATCGTCTTAGCCTTGTTCCTCACCCTGAAAAGCGGCGTTTCCAAAATATAGACATGCCCCGCAACAACCAACGGCTCGTAAAAGGTAAGGAAAAACGTGATTAAAAGATTGCGGATGTGCAGCCCATCAACATCCGAATCGGTGGCTATAACCACCTTGTTGTACCGGAGGCCGTCCAGACCGTCCTCGATATTCAGGGTCTGCATTATGT
>WFSE01000027.1 GCA_015486135.1 Lentisphaeria bacterium | reverse complement strand
GCGGAATACCGTGGGCAAGCAATGGTTGTTTATGGGCACACCCCTGTTCCGGAACCCGAATGGTTGAATAGAACTGTGAATATTGACACTGGTTGCGTTTTCGGCGGGAAACTTACCGCCCTCCGCTATCCGGAAAAGGAATTGATTTCAGTCCCCGCTAAACACACTTATTGCGAACCGGCTAAACCTTTTATTCCGGAGAAGGAACAGGCGCCACAGTTTACAGCACAGCAAATCCATGATGACCTATTGGACATCGAGGATGTTTTGGGCAAGCTTATTATCTCCACCCGGCTTCGATCAAATATCACCGTAAGAGAAGCAAATGGAACTGCGGCCTTGGAAGTAATAAGCCGTTTTGCGGCTAATCCTAAATGGCTAATCTATTTATCCCCTACAATGTCCCCGTGTGAGACCAGCAAAAATGATGGTTTTTTGGAATATCCCGATGAGGCTTTTCTATATTTTCGCAATAATGGAATTCCTAAAGTCGTCTGCGAGAAGAAACATATGGGTTCCAGGGCAATTGTAGTTATCTGCAAAGACGAGATGGTTGTTGAGAAGCGGTTTGGTATTGTCGATGATGGAATTGGCATTGTTTACACACGTACTGGACGCCGCTTTTTTGACGACAAGCAAACGGAGCAAGCACTTCTTCAACGGCTGCGGAAAGCATTGGCGGCATCTGGATTCTGGGATGGGTTCAAGACGGATTGGGCTTGTTTTGACTGCGAACTGATGCCTTGGTCGGCAAAAGCTCAAGAACTGCTTAGGGATCAATATGCGGCAGTGGGGTCTTCGGCAACAGCTTCCTTGGCGGAAGCGATTAAACTTATAAAGAAAGCGTCCAAACGCAAAGATATGGTCAAAGACTTTGAGCTGCCTGAAGGCAGTTCCGCGAGGCCCGCGGACATTGATGATATTCTCAAGCGCTTCGGGAAAAAACAAGAAATGATAAAAGGCTATGTTTCCGCCTACCGCCAGTATTGCTGGAACGTCGACTCCATAGAAGACCTCAAGCTCGCACCATTCCATATCCTGGCAACTGAAGGGAAGGTGCATGTTGATCGCAATCATGTTTGGCATATGGAGAATTTGGCGAAAATCTGCGAAAAGGACATGGGAATCCTTTTGGCAACACCATATAAACTCGTTGATGTCACTGATGCCGCCAGTCAAAGTGAAGGTACGAAATGGTGGGAGGAAATGACAGGGAAGGGGGGCGAGGGAATGGTTGTGAAACCTTTCGACTTTGTCGCCAAAGGGAAACGGGGGCTGGTGCAGCCTGCGGTCAAAGTCCGTGGGAGAGAGTATTTGCGCATCATCTACGGTCCGGAGTATACCAGTCCGGAGAATCTGGAGAGACTGCGTTCAAGAAAACTTGGCACTAAGCGCTCATTGGCTCTCCGAGAATTCGCGTTAGGTGTCGAAGCATTGGAGAGATTTGTCAGAAAAGAGCCACTCAGGCGCGTGCATGAAGCCGTTTTTGCCGTTCTCGCGCTTGAGAGCGAGCCGGTTGATCCGAGATTATAGTGGGCTTTCAGGTGGGCTTAGTGGGCTTAGGGACATGTTAACAATGGTTTTTTCCGGCAAGCTCTGTGGACGCTCCTAGGGGAATCGGCCTGCATTATACCCGAAAGGGGGTGATTTTGGCCTTGGCGACTGGATCGTACCCGAAAGGGTGCAATTGTCGAGTGTTCAGGGATTATGAACCCGACGGGGGGGGAAATGTTGCTGGGCGAGTTTGTTAGGGAGTGTTGTGAAACTTGCGCAATTTGCGGGAAATCGGTATAATGTCGTGGAAGGGTTGCCTGGATCGGTTGTGGATGGCGGGGCGGTAATCCAATAAAAATTGCTCTAGGGAGTATGCGATGCAACTACTCTATACGCTAGGAATTCCCTTATTCTTGCTTTTTGTTTTTAGGCGGTTTAGTGGCAGATATTATTTTATGCAAATCGGGTTGGTGTGGCTCGCTGTATGCGCTGGGCTTTATTTGCTTGCTTGTGCTCCATGTGGCGCTCTTTTTACGCCGAGAAGAATTTCTTGTGCTGAAAAGATGAAACTTGTGGGACTTCTGCTGTCATCGAAGGAAAACATCACCGCTCGAAATTGGTATGTAAGTATAAGGGATAAAGTTGCCGGCTCGTCATTCCTAAAATGCCCTGGGTTGGGTGCATGCGACGATGTTTCCTATCTTTTTGTGCCAGCAGGTATGGATAATGATAAATATCCTGTTTTAGTTGAATACCTACACAATCATTTGGAAAAAGGTGAGGATTACCTGTTTTTTACGCTTTTGACGGATTCCGGAGGTATGAACGTTCTTTTTCGCGATTCAAGGCGTGTATGGCTGTCTCCCCAGGAAGCGCGTCAATTAGAAAAGCAATTCGCCGAGAATAAGGTGTTTTGCTATGATCAGCATGGCAGAATTACAAAGTTCTACCATGCGAAATCAAAATGCTTTAAATGTATCGCCTCTATTCAACAAGTAATATTCGCAAATACATGTATGGCAATTACGTTTGTGTTTATTGGTATGGTTGGATTTTACCTCAAAAAGAAACGACACGTGGTTGGCGACGCAGATGGCTGACCATATGGGGGGCTGGACTACAAACAAAAATTGGATTGGCTAATAAGGAGCGAGCCTTTCTCCTTGCGAAGGAGGGACAGGGGGACATGAAGGGGATAGCACGGGCAACGTGGAGACGCAAGATTTCGCCTTTCTATAATTTTGGAGGAAAATCCGGAAAAAGGTTAATAATCTACTTTCAATCCACACGAATCCGCGCTTGACAATCATCCTGAAGGCCTCACGCTATGGTGTATTGCCAAGGTGTCCCGGCCGTAGGCTATGAATTTGTAGCCATTATCTATAAGCAGCTTTTTACAGGCCGCCTTGCTTTCAGGCGACAAATGCTCATGTTCGAAATTAATGGCCAGGGGGCGAATTGTTGAATCAAACACCATGCGTATGATATTAAAATCATAGCCTTCAGTGTCAATCTGGAGTAAATCAATTTTGGTGATTCCATGTTTTTCGCATAAATCATTGAAGCTTAGCGTTGGAACTTCTATCTCTTCAATTAAATGTTTAAATTGAAGCAGGTCTTTGAATTTTAAGAGATGAGCCTTTTCGAAGCTGGCCATGCCGAACGCCCAGCTTGGCACTTCCGGTTCCTTTTTGAATTTATATAAGATTCCCTTCCCCGTCTCTTCCGATATGGCGCAATTTTCAAAAGTAAGTTGTTGTTGGCCATCATAGTTCTTGCGTAAACTCGCAAATGCGTCGGGCAATGGTTCAATCAAGAGCCCCTTTAAGTGGTGCTGTTTTACCATATTGAATAGAGGGTCCCCCATCTCCCCATCATTTGCCCCTATCTGCAGAAAGAAAAAGTCGGGATGTTTTGTCATCAGGTGTTTTAGAATAAATTCAAGAAGATTGAATGGGGCATCTTTTATGGAGTCGTATCTAGTGATTTCATACCCAAAATGGTTGAGGAAATGTTTAATCAGAGCTTTTATCGCCGACATAATAATATTCCTT
Organism: Lentisphaeria bacterium; assembly: GCA_015486135.1. Taxonomy (GTDB): domain Bacteria; phylum Verrucomicrobiota; class Lentisphaeria; order Victivallales; family JAADHT01; genus WFSE01. The sequence continues at coordinate 15,611 of WFSE01000027.1, read as the reverse complement.
GTCGCTTGCCCGAAGCATATTAAATCGTTCTACGGGTTTTAGTGATAGACGAGGAGGCGGTTTGGCGAACCTTTCGAACTTCCACCTCCTACGAGGACTCCTATGCCTATATAACGCGCTGATAGAGCCTTCGATTTCCATGATCGCCCCATCCAAGAGTATCATCAGAATCCCAGTTTGTCGAGGATATCCTGGATGAGTTTTTCCCTAGGGGCGGATTTGTTTTGGCATATTTCCACCGCTCTGGCGATGTTTTTCATCTGCATCATCTCCAGCGGGGGGATTTTGAGTTTGCCGAAGGCTTTGCTTTTCTTCACGCTGTCCACAAGGTTTTTACGGTTGTCCACCAACGCCTTGAGCAGGGCGGAGAGCTCCTTTCCCAGCTCCTTTTTTTCTTTATCGTCCGTCTTGGAATAATCGCTTTTTTTCATCTTTGCGAGATTGTAACGTGCCACCAATGCTTTGGTTTGAAAGTGAGTGAGCTTAGGGACAGGTTAACAATGGTTCTCCCAGTATGCCAGGAAAAGCTCCTAGCGTTTCAATCGCATCAAGTAGGTTGCTGTGGTGAATTGATAGCTTTGGGGAGGAAAATCGCCATGAGTCCTCCGAATAATGCGAATACGCTACCGAAGATCGGGAGTATCCAAGCTTGGAATTTGACTCCCGGTTCCAGAACGCATTCATCGGGCTTGCCAGGCATATAGTGTACCGTAACCTGTTTCCCAACTGGATATTGGGCGACGATTCCACTGGCGTGGGAACGGTTGCTGGAGCCGTAATCGCCGTACGCCACGGAGTCTCCGGTGTATGTTTTTTTGTCCACTTGGAATGTATACTCGATACCCGCACTGTAGGTCGTGCTGGAGTGCTTGCCCGAGGATTGGCTGGTTTTTATCTTGGACACGACGATTTTCCCTTGTGTTGTCGGCCAATGGCTGCTTTCCCTGGCGTGCAGAAGGCTTCTTATTCCGAAAAAGGCGACTGTCGCTCCAACCACGAGGAAAATCAGTGGAAATATCCGCGCGAAAAAGAACTTGGCTCCTGGCGGCATTGGTTTAGATGTTCTCATGAGGGCCTCCTGAATAATTGGCAATTGCTTAATTGTTATTGGGTTCAATCCCTTTTTAATGGTGTCGTCTCCGGGATTTTCAAAATCCTGGGAGCCGACTAATGTTCTTCAGAAATTGCGGTGAAGGATAGCCTTGTCCCTGTCAAAGTTCAAGAGGGAGGGTCCACGGAAGGCGCGAAAAACGCGGAAGGGGGAAAGGGTGAAAGAAGGGGGGCGTTTCCGGCCTTTGCAGCAAGCCCTTTTTTATTGCGGGTTTTCAGTCCTCCGGACTCTGGGAAATTATGGGAATTATGGGAATTATGGGAAGAAATGGGATTGCGCTGTCCCCTCGTTCCCCCAATAATCCAAAGCGGCGTAGGACCGCCGCACTCCAAAGAGCCTACGGCTCAAATGCGCTTTGCGCGGTTTCTATTCCTCGCAAAGACGCGAAGAATGCGGAGATTCTTTCTTCTTCCCCACAACATGCCGGTTCCGCATGCGGAAGTGGCATCCAAGGGCCTGTCCTTCCGCAAAGCCCGCCAGGGTTCGCGGAGCGAACGGAAGGATGAGCTTCGTGCTCTCTAGCGAAGCGGGTGGTAATGCTTTGGATATCCGGGGGCCAAGCATCCGTGTTTATCCGTGTCCATCCGTGGTTCAAGGCCATTATTAACATGTCCCTGAACTTTGCAATAGCGTCAAGCTTTGGCCTTGATCTTGTAGAATATGGAATAGAAGACCGGGACGACGACGAGGGTTAGGATGCACGCGAAGGTCAGGCCGAACATTATAGTCACCGCCATGGAGACGAAGAACGCGTCTTTAACCAAGGGAATCATCCCTAGCACTGTTGTCGCGGCGGCCATCGCCACGGGCCTGACACGGGATACAGCGGAATCGACCACCGCTAAAAACGCCTCTTTCCCGGTGGCGGTTTGGCAGTTGATCTCGTCGATAAGCACAATGGCGTTTTTAATCTGCATTCCCATCAGGCTCATAGCGCCAAGGAGGGCCATGAATCCGAACGGTTGTTTGAATACCAGGAGTCCGACAGTTATCCCGATCGCCGCCAAAGGCACGGTTAGGAGTATTATCATCGGTTGTTTCAGGTTGTTAAAGAGGAATATCAGCATCAGCACTATCAGCACGCCGAAAATCGGGAGGGATGTCGCCAATCCCGCTTGGGCATCGTGGGAGCTTTCGTAATCCCCGCCCCATTCCAGGAATGTTCCCGGAGGCATTTTCAACGCCTCGATTTTTTTCCTGACCCGTTCGAAGGGAACGCTTGCCGGAACCCCCTTGATCGGATTGGAGTGGACGGTGACGGTGGGGCGCCGGTTTCTCCTCGCCAAGACCGGATATTCCCAAGACACCTTGACCCCGGACATAACCTGTCTGAGGGGAATCATTTTCTGTGCCACAGGACTCCATATTTGAAGTTCCTGAATCGTTTTGACATCGTTTCTTCCGGGGGAGGGGGCTCTAGCCACGATGGAAATCAGATTGTCCTTTTCGCGGAAGACGCCAATGGCCTCGCCTTGGAAGCCCTCCCGGAGGGCCTTGGCGAAGTCTTGGTAGTCAATGCCGTTGCGGCGCGCTTGTTGCGGTGAGAAAACGGGGGTTAGAACTTTCACTTTCCCGCGCCAGTCGGAACGGACGCCTTGCAACTGCCCGTCATCCTCCATGATCTTTATCGCTTTCTCCGAGAGGGTGTAGAGGTCATCCTTATTCGGGCCGCTGAAACGGGCCTGTATCTTTCCGCCATCGCCGGGGCCGAGGCGGAATTTCAAGACTTCCCAGAGGTTGGGGTCGTTCTTGACGAATTTCGCGGTTTTGTCGTAAAGCTCGTCTATGTTTGCCGGGTCGTCCACTTCGATGAGTGCCAACGCGTAACCGGTATCCTTGTCCTCCGGAGTGTATGTCAGGATGAACCTAGGGGCGCCCTGTCCGATGAAGGAAGTCACCGATTTGACGTGCTTTTGTTTCATCAGGAACGCTTCCAGCCAACCTATTTCCTTGGCGGTGTCCTTGATATAGGTGCCGTAAGGAGTCCACATGGATACGTAGTATTGATTTCTAGTGGAGTCCGGGAAGAAAGTTTTGTCCACTTTTTGGAATCCGATGATCGCCATAGCGAGCATGCCCACCATGACGGCGCAGGTGAGCCATCTATGTTTGATCGCCGCTCCGAGGAATTTCCTGTAAGCGTTGTAGAACGCATTGTCGTATGGGTCTTTGGGTTCTTGTCCGGCCTTTTTCTTGCCGGGGGTGAGGAACATGACGCAGAAGAGGGGGGTGATGGTGACGGCGGTCACCCAGCTTAGTCCCAAGGATATAAGCAACACGTAGAACAAAGTTCCGCAGTATTCCCCGGTGGAATCCTTGGAAAGTCCGATGGACGCGAAGGTTATGATGGCGATAGAGGTGGCGAGTAGTAGTGGGACCATGGTTTGTCCGACAATCTCCTTGGCCGCTTTCAGCTTATCCATCCCTTCCTGTATGCGCACTAACGCGCCGTCCGTGATGACGATGGCGTTGTCCACAAGCATTCCCAGAGCGATGATCAATGCGCCCAGGGAAATCCTCTGCAAGGTTATCTCGTAGTATCCCATCACGCAGAACGACGCCATGATCGTTATGACGAGGATAGCGCCGATAATCAAACCTGAACGCATCCCCATGAATATGAGCAGGACCGCGATAACGATGCCCACGGCTTCCAGCAGATTCACCACGAAGCCGTTGATAGCGGTAACCACCGAATTGGCCTGCAGGTTTACAGGTCCGAGTTTCATTCCCGCTGGCGCTTGCGCCATAAGCTCTTTGATTCGTTGCTCCACCGCCTTTCCCATTATGACAACGTTGCCGCCTTGGACCGTCGATATGGTGATTCCGATAGCCGGCTTGCCGTTGTAGCGCATCAACGCCTTGGGAGGATCGACGTAGCCTCTCCTTACTTTGGCGACGTCTTTTAGATATATGAGCCGTCCGTTTTTGGACGATTTTTTCAGGAGCACCTCGCCGAGCTGGTCGAACGCCTCGACACCACCGGTGGGGACGATGGCTATATAGTCCGGGCCGATCTTGACGTGGCCGGCGTCGGCCACCAAGTTCTTTTCCCTGAGTGTCGAGTATATGTCTTGAGGGGCGATTCCCAGGTTCGCCATCTTGTCGCGGTCCATTTCGATGTATATCGCCTCGTCGACGACACCGAACAGCGCGACTTTCTTGACATCCTTTTCGAGTAGGAGCTCGCGTTGGAGAATTTTAGCGAATTCCTTGAGGTCGGCGTAGGAGTATCCATCGCCGGTAAGCGCGTAGAACGTTCCGTAGACATCTCCGAAGTCGTCGTTGACGAGGGATGTCTGGCAGCCCGGAGGGAGCATGCGCTGCCTGTCGTTGATTTTCTTTCTAAGCTCGTCCCAAACTTGTGGCAGAGTGTATTTGTTGTATTTGTCTTTGATGGTTGGAGTTACGATTGAGAGACCCCGGATGGATTTGGACTTGACGCGTTTGAGCTGTCCCAATTCCTGGCAGGCCTTTTCTATCTCGTTCGTCACTTCCTCTTCCACCTCCGCCGGGGAGGCACCAGGGTAGGCGGTTTCGATTTTCGCGTCTTTGATGGTGAATTCAGGGTCTTCCAGTCTGGGTAGTTGATGGTAAGCGATCAAACCACCAAGCGTGGCTACCACGGTCAGCGTGAGGGTGATGGTTTTTTTCTTGACGGAGGTCTCAGCTATGTTCATCGCCGGGCCCTCACTGGTTGCCTTGGTCGACGTGCACTTTCATACCCTCGCGCAAGGCGTTGACACCGGCGACGACGATGATATCCCCGTCCTTGATGCCGGAGGTCACCAAAGCGTCGGCGCCCCCTAGGGAACCTATTCCCACCGGAGCGGAATGAGCCCGTCCATCCTCGCCAACCTTCCATACGTGTTTTTTACCATCGGTGCCTACGAAGACGGCGGTGAAGGGAATTTTGAACCCGGCGGACTTTTCTCCTAGGAAATAGCTTTTTTTCAAGGATACGTTGGCGGTCATACCGGCCCGGACCACGAGCCCCTCCGGGCTGGGCATCTTGAATGTTATTTTGAAGGTTTGTGTTACGGGGTCGGCACTATCTTGGAACTCTTTGATAGTCAGGGGGAATTTCTTGTCCGGCGCCGCGGGGAATATGGCTAGCGGGTCCAGGGCTTTTTCCGTCTTCTGCCTGTCGCCGTAGCGTTTGGCGCGCGCCATGTCCTGTTCCGGAATGTTTATGGAGACGTCTATTTCCGTGTCATCTTGGAGGCTGAACACCTTTTGCTTGGCGGCGACAGTTTGTTTCTCCTCGATGAATTTCAATGCTATGACACCGTGGAAAGGGGCTTTCAGGAAGGTGTCGTTGTAAGCCTTTTCCGCTATTTGGTAGTTTGACTTCGCCATCTCGTAGTTGCGTTTGCGCTTTTCGAAGTCGGCCACGGCCACCGCCCCGCTTTTAACAAGCTTTTTATAGCGTTCGTAGTCCGACTTCGCCTCGTCCAAAACGGCCTTTTGGACTTTGAGCTTGTTTTGGTAATCCCTAGGGTCGATGCGCGCAAGAAGTTGGCCTTTTTTGACCTTCTGGCCAGGGTTCACCTTGATTTCGATGACTAGGCCCCCGACCTCGAACGAGAGGTCCGCCTGCTTGTTCGCCGCCACGGTCGCTGGATATAGAACCCGGCCGCTTGATTTCGTTCCTTTTATGGTGATTGTTTTAACCGGCTTGGACAGCTCTTCATGGCTCTCGGGCTTTTTGCCGCAAGAACACAAAATGGCGGCGGTCCCTAACAGCCCCAGCGCCATATATCGAGTGCGAATCATAACTGACAGTCTCCTCTTTTTGTGGCTGCCGCCGTCACCATGATTTTTCCCACTGGAACGACGATGCCCATATACTGGGCTTACGCTAGCATGCGCTTAATGCATGTCAATAGAAAATCCAATTTCTCAGCACGTCGTCCCACAGATTCCACCGATGCTCTTTGTAGTCGATGTTTTTGCCATAGATCCAGTAGGTGGCCAGTTTGTCGATAATCCCCTGGCCCTTTTTGATGTTGAGCCATTCGTTGAGATATTTGCTGAACTCCAAGTCGTTTCTCGCAATGGCGTAGGCCAATTCGTTTCTGTGTATTTCGGGCTTTGGGACAACCACTTCGAATTGCGGGTAGACCATGCAGAACGCCGCGCCTTGCTCGGCTGATGTCAGCAACGCATCCGCTTTGATTTCCCCCGTGTAGAATTCCTCGACGGTGTCGATTTCGACGAATTTTACGCCCTTTCTAAGTTTTTCCACCTCGGACTTGTATGCGGAGCCTTTTAGGACCGCCAACCGCAGATTTCTCATTTCCCGCAGGTCGCTTGTGTTCCGGAATTTATTTACCTCGTAATCGTGGGCTACCAATGCCAGTGTCACCGTCATGTATGAGACGGTATAATCCAATTGGGTTATGCGCTCGACGGTTTTCGAGATGCATCCCATGGCGATGTCAATCGTTCCGGAGTCCAGCGCCTTGCGGATGTTGTCGTAGCGTATGGGGATGAACTCCATCGATTCGCATCCTAAATCCTTGGCTAGCATGTTGGCCATTGCCACGTCGAATCCGACTAGTTTCCCTTTGGCGTTGAAGTAGGTGAAGGGCCGCGCGCTGGGATTGTATCCGATGCGCAAGACCTTGCGCTCTTTGATTAGGTCGATACGGTTCTTGCCCGCCGTGGGCTTGAATATACTGTCTAGCACGCCCGCCTTGGGATAATCTTGCTGCACTTTGGTCGGTAATTGGTCTTTGACCTTCATGCTTGCCAGCATGTTCTTCACTTCGTTATTGTCGTTGGGGGTCAGTTCCAGAACCTTTTTAGTGGCGAACAGCGTGGCGGCGGTGGCGAGGACTACGATGATCGAATTTCTTATTATCAGCCTGCGGCTAGTTTGGACGAATCCTTTTATCCATGCTGTCGCCACCAAGGTGAAGCCCAAGAGATAAATCGACGCGAGCAGTGTGGCGAATTTACCGTTCACAACCCCGGCCATGAGGTAGATGTTGAACAGGTCTCCCGAGATATGGTAATGGTTGAGAAGGAAGGGGATGGCGTAGTTGGCGCTGCCGATGAAGCTCAAAAGGCTCGTCAAAACGAATTCCGGATATCGCCAAACCTCGATTGTAACTCCGTCGTACCATGCGGCGAAGGTGATGAACAGGATTGTCAGAAGCTTGCCTGTGCATGGGAATATGTAGCAAATCGGAATTATGACATCGTTCAAGGTGTTCCTGTCCTCCGTGTAGAGCTGGTGCTTTTTCATGAGCACCTTTATGTCCCGCGCTATGAGGGGGAGGAGGATGAATAGGTTGCTTGTGGTGAAGGCGATAATAAGCGTCTCTTTGGAAACCTTGAATATCTCCTTGTAGGTGTACGGGGTGAACGTGGTGATAATGAGTGGGAAGATGCAGAAAGTCATCAGCAAGGCGGCGGCGATGAACGATATGAAATAGACTTGAACGCGCCCTATTTCGTCCAGAGTCATTGTGCCGGCGGCGACCGCGGTCATCGCGAACGTTCCTATCGGGGCGAGTTTGACCATCGCGGAGGTGACTTTTTCCAATGCTTTCCCGAATATCTCCATATCCCGGATGATCACCATCTTGTCGGGTAGAGTTATCAAGGCCACGCCCACGCAAATGCAGAACAGCACGACCGCCGGCACCATCCCCTCCGCCATGGCGTTGAACGGATTGTCGGTTAGATAAAGATTGATGAAGCTTACCTGCTTCGGTGTTTCGATTAGGCTTTTACTGAAGAATTTGGATGCGTTCCAGTCGGGAAACGTCGTTGGCATCAACAGAACGAAAAATATGGCGATACTCCAAAACAGCAACGTGATAAACCCGCCCTTGATTGTGATGACTTTCGCCTCGTCCATTCCTAATTTGCCGATACTGTAGATCAGAGTGATCACGATGTAGGGGAGGACGCACATCAGGAGAAGGATGACGTAAATGTCGCCAACCACGTTGAACATTTTGCAGCGTTCGCCGAACATGAGCCCCGCGACGACTCCCAGAATCATGCCGAGAATCACGAGGTTCGACAAGGTGGGTCTGAACTTGAATTTTTGGAACATTTTTGACCTTTGAATTTACCGCGGAATTCGCGGGTGATTTTTCCGGAAAAAGATTTCCTCGCTCGCCCTTGTGGAGTGGGCGACTGGAGCGCGCTAACGGAACATACTTTTGAAGAGCCCGTATTCAAAGCCCTCGCGGCGCCACGGAAGTTTCTCCCATTTTCCTGTCTTCATCCTTTCTTCCACGCAGTCCAGGAGTTCTTTTTCCAGCGTTTCCGATCGTGCTTGATAGCCCCATCCGCCGAGCCGCTCCTTTACTTTCGCCGATATCTCGCACGCGTTTGGATTGTCTTTCAGTCGCGCCACCGCGACTTCCGACCAAACCGAGTAGTAATAGTCGATAAACGAGTCGAAGGATACCTGGAAATGGTCGGGAGTTTCCTGGACCTTTGGCTTGATGGATTCTAGAAGCCTGTTGTTCTTAGCTAATTTTGCTTTGATGGCCGCCGTTGTGGCTTCGAAGGAATAGGGAATAGTCCGCTTGGTGGCGCACCCCGCGAGAAGACCCGCCACCAGCACCGTGGCTAGCGAGCGGATACCTCGGATGTAGCCATTCTCAATGTGAAACGCGACATTCATGCCCCAAAGATAGCCTTGGCTGGAGATTATTCCAATTGGGGCTGCTGAATAATTGGCGGTTAGTTTCTTTTCGGCGAGCCCTATTCGTCTAGAACGCTTCGGATTTTTCGAGTCAACGCTATAGGGGTTATCGGTTTGGGGATATAGTTGACACCTTGGTCCAGCACGCCATGATGCGCGATGGTGTTTTCCGTGTAGCCGGACATGAAGACTACTTTCACGTCTGGATATTCGCCAAGAATTTGTTCCGCGAGTTCTTTTCCGCTGATGCCGGGCATGACCACGTCGGTCAATAACAGGTCTATGGAGTCGGAATATTCGCGGAACACGTCTAGCGCCTCCGCTCCGTTCGATGCTTGGACGCATTTGTAACCTAAAGATTCAAGAGTGTCGACGATGAATTTTCTAATATACGTTTCGTCATCGACGACCATGATAGTTTCCGTTCCGGGCTCTAGCGAAGCCGGTTTGCCGCCGGTGTCGTCCGCTATGGCCGCTCCTTCGGTGGCGGGGAAGTATATCTTGAACACCGTTCCCTTTCCCGGCTCGCTGTAAGGGAGGATATGTCCGTTGTGTTGCTTCACTATCCCGTAGACGGTGGCGAGACCCAGCCCCGTCCCTTTTCCTTGTTTTTTTGTCGTGTAAAACGGGTCGAAAATGTGCTTCAGAACGTTTGAGGCCATTCCTTTCCCGTCATCGCTAACGGCAATCATTACGTAGGTGCCAGGGGCGATATCCGGATGCGTATCCTGATAATTGCCATCCAAAGTCAAATCTTGAGTTTCGATGAGGATCTTGCCGCCGTTCGGCATGGCGTCCCTGGCATTGAATATGAGGTTTATGAGCACCTGCTCGATTTGGCCGCGGTCGGCGTCGATAGTTCCTTTCGTGGCGTTCAACATGCTTTCTATAACGATGTCATCCCCGAGGGTGTTGTGGAGGATATTCAAGACACCATTGGCGATGTCGTTAATAGAGACTGTCTTTTTCTCCAGGATCTGCTTCCTGCCGAATGCGAGCAATTGCCGGACTAGATTAGCGGCGTTTTTCCCCGCGTTGTGGATACCTGCTACGCTTTCCCTGTATGGCGTGTTTTCGGGTAGTTGTGTCAATAGCAATTCACTATGTCCGAGAATGGCTGTCAGGACATTGTTGAAATCGTGGGCAACACCTCCGGCGAGTCGCCCCACGGATTCCATCTTTCGGGCATGTTGCAATTGTTCTTCCAGTTTTTTCCTCGCCGTGATGTCGATAGAGACGCCCAGCAGGTATGTTTTCCCATTTATGTTTAGCACGCTCGCACTATGGTAGTATGGATGTGCTTTACCTTGAAACACGGCCATGGCTTCTACGTTGCTACTACCTGTTTCCATCGCTGTTTGTATGGCGTGTTCCACCTTGTCCCGGTCCTTCTCCGCGATGAACTCCAATGCGGGATGCCCGAAGAGCTCGTTGTCCGTCAATCCCGATATTTTTTTGAACATCTTGTTCCAGCGCACTAGCCGTTTGCCATCCTCGAACATAAAGAAGTTGCCTGGCAGGGAGTCGATAATCGCTTCGGAAAGCAATTGTTCGGCCTCCAGTTCGCTGGTCTTTTCGGCGACCAGACGTTGAAGTTTCCGGTTGAACAATAGAAGCCCCGCCGCCAACAGCACAACGGCGACGACAACCGACAGCGCTATGGTCACCATGCGTTTTGTCGCCATGTAGCGTTGCTCATGTGGATTGTAGAGAAAGCCCGCCAGCGAATATTGTGGCTTTAGCATTCGAAGTTTGACCAAGGTGTTGGCGATATGCCTCCATCTTCCCGGATTCATGTGGCCTATTTCAATCAAGTTAGGCAGGATGAGATCCCGCATGGCGCCCGCCTCGAAAAGGAGTTCCTTCCTAGTGTGTCGAGGATGGTATTTTCGTATGATTAGGTCAGTTGTCTCTTCGGGATGCGCCATTGCGTAGTCCCAACCTTTTAGAGTGGCGGCCAGAAATTTCTCCACTCGTTGTGGATGTTCCCGGATCTGTTTTTCCGTCGTGAATAGGCAGTCCCCGTAAAAGTCCACGCCGTATGTTATCGGTCTTATCATCAAGTATTCGAATCCCTTTTCCCGCAGGCTAAGTGGCATGTCGGTCACATAGCCCGTTGTCGCATCCACCTTTCCCTGAATCAAGTCGTTGATGTCCCATGTGTGCGGGACAACGGTGAACTGGGACTGCCGCACTCCTTCCATTAAGAGCATGGCGTAGATTTCGGCGTTGTTGTTGAGTTGCAGCATAAGAGTCTTGCCTGCGATATCTTGTGGGTTTGTTATCCCTGAGCGCTTGGCCGCGAACAAAGCCAGCGGAGAATGTTGAAATATTGCCGCCAATGCCACTACGGGTTTTCCGTTCTGACGCTCGATAAGCATGTCCGGAAGGGCGACGGCGAAGTCCGCGCGACCGGAAACCAGCTCGTCCGCGATGTTCATCCCAGGTCGGGCTTCCTTCAATACGACATCAAGCCCTTTCTCTCGGTAATACCCCTGCTCAATGGCCGCGTAGTATCCGGCGAATTGAAATTGATGCCGCCATTTCAATTGCAGGGTGATGGTATCGGCGGACATGTGTGTTCCTGAAAGCGCTAACAAGATGCATGTTGATAAAAACTTAAGGAAATGCGGTTTTAGCGGCGATTTTATCGGAATCAAGGAGCGGAACCGTGCGCGCGGCGCGCTTGGCTCGCTAAGCGGGAAACCCGGTGAGCGGTGGATGCTTTGCACGGTGTCTCCTTTGGCCGAACTCCCAACATGCCGATTGGCTATTTTGGGACGGCGTTCTTTCAACGCCAATTATAGCAATAGTTGAATCTGAAGTCAAGAAAATACTTGAATTTTCAACGTGGTAATCCTGTGTCGCCCTTTTTCCTTCACGAAATCTTCCTCCTTCACTAGGGCTTCCTAGAATTGGCAAGTGCCTCGAAATGAGCGGAAAATACTAGTCGTCTCCAAAGGTTTTTGGAGAATCACTCCCAAAACATTGGAGACGACACCGTTAAAAAGGGATTTAACCCGATTGAAATAAGGTGCTCGCCAATTATTCAGCGAGCCCGGAAGAGAGGTTGGGGGCTGGGGGCGCGCCGCGTTCGATCAGCGATGGCGGGGAGGGAGTATTGCTTTTCGAGAGCCTCACGCTATCTTCATAAGGCATGCGAAGGATAAGATACAGTGTACTCCGATGGTGCACCCTTTTGGCCTATCTGCTGACCACGGTGTTCCTTTGCGTCCATATCGCCCGCATGGGGATGCGGGAGCTGGACAAGGCCCAGGCGTACACCGGAAGGGAGAAGGAATACGCGCGGAAGTTGCTCGAATGCGACCGTGTGATGGGGGGCGCCGAGGGGGCTTTGGAGCGCTATTTGTCGATGCCGACCATGGCGTGCGCCAGGGAGATGCTTCGGCGTGTCGAGCTGGCAAGGGACTCGGCGGACAATCTCGCCGCCGCCGAGGAGGGGAGAACGTCCAACTCCACCAAAGGCGCCGCGGAGTTGCGGGACCACGCCACTAGACTTCTGTCTATCGTCAACGCTATTATGGACGACGCCAAGGAGCCGCTTTGGGAGCGCCGGATACTCATGGACGAGGGGCTTCGAGCCGCCTTGGTCGAAATCAGCCGTCTCCGCTCCGATATGAACGTCCGGTTGGATATGGAATTGAGGCACGTGGAGAACTGGCGTGACCAAAGCTTATACTTCTACGAAAGACTGGAATCCCAGCTCGTCTATTTCTTCGTCATCGCGACGTGTCTTGTTATGATGGCGTTCGCACTGTCGGGGTATGTGTTGAGACGCTACCTGGGAATGCTGCGGGTGGGCGCCCATAGAATCGCCACCGGGCACCTGGGCTATCGGTTCAACGATGAAACCGGAGATTTGGTGGGAACCGTGATGCGCGACTTCGACACTATGGGCGAGCAGCTGCAGAAGCAACACGAGGTGCTTCAAAAGGTCAACGAGGAGCTTGTGCGCAAGGCGGACGAGCTTGAGCAGGCGCATAGGCACAAGGATCGCTTCCTAGCAAATATGAGTCACGAGCTTAGGACACCTCTCAACTCGATAATCGGATTTTCCGAGCTGATTCTAAGGAGAAAGGATGGTGTCTCGGATAAAACCGTGGGATTCGCATCGAGAATTCTTTCCGCCGCCGAGCATTTGCTGGAGCTTATATCCGATCTCTTGGACGTGGCGAAAGCCGATGCCGGCGTTCTGGAGATGAATCCAGAGAATTTCAACCTGGCCACCGAGGCCGCCGCCGTGGTCGCTATGCTAAGACCACTCGCCGACGCCAAATCCATCGATCTGGAATTGGACAAGCCCGACGGTCCGATCAACGTCCACGCCGACAAAAGACTTGTCCGTCAAGCGATTATCAACCTGGCTAACAACGCCATCAAATTCACGAAGGAAGGGGGCGTAACTATCTCGGTGGCGGAGGAGGATGGCTTCGCGGTTGTTTCCATTGCCGATACCGGCATAGGAATCGCCAGGGACGAGATCGGCAAGATTTTCAAGGATTTCCACCGCGTTGAGCAGGGGTTGACTTCTAATTACGACGGTGTCGGCCTGGGACTCACCCTCACGAAACGCATAGTGGAGCTCCACGGCGGAACCATATCCGTCGAAAGCGATATTGGAAAAGGTAGCGTGTTCACGATGAAATTTCCGCCGCGGAGCGGGGAGGGGAATCCGAGAGTCCGCTGAAAGTCCTTCCGCAAAACCCGCGAGGGAAAACAAAAAATATTGCCTCGCAAAGATGCGGAGAACGCAAAGGGGGAGGGAAAGAGATTAGCCACGAATCTTCCGAATTGACACGAATAGTCTGTTCTTTGCGCGCAAAGAACAAACTAGGGCTGTTGAATGTCGGAGTTTCACTCCTGTTACTCGCTGGGAATTGGATTTTTTTGATTTTTAAGGTAAGATGTTTTGTGTAGGCGACGAGGGGAGGGTAAGCATAACTTAAAACAAGGCTTTAGCTGTCAGAGAATGGGGACTACCTCGCCCGGAATTGGCGGGTGCCTTAGGTTGAGAGGAAAATTATCGTTGGCTCCAAAGGGGGTAGGGGCTTGTTTCAACATATTGGAAATGGCGGCATGAAAAGCGGAGTTTAAGCAATGGAAACTAAGCGCGTACCGATTATTCGCCAAGTTCGAGTTATGGAAAGCCTCTTTTCCAGAAAGCTCATACCCTCTTGTTTAGTCGCTGTTTTTATCACGGGGGCGTCTCCTGTATATTCACAACAGATACATGGTGAAAAGTCTTTAACACCTAAAGGAATTGTTCAAATTATACAAGATGACTCTGTCCCGGATTCAAAGAAGATTATCGCTTTGCAAGTCTTGTTGAAGTTAAAGCCACAGTTGAGTGATGAAAACAAAAAAATTCTTTCGCATTACCTCATCCCTATTATAGTTGAAAAAAAGTCTCCTTATTCAGAAGCGGCGATGAAAATACTTACTGATTTAAATTTATCTGTCTCTAAATCCGACGCTTTGAGGTTGATTGAGTCATTGTTGGCTCCTGATTTGGGGGCGAAAAGGAAGCGGATGGCTTTCCATTTGCTTTACTGCAACGGTTTTTACACTAAAAAACTGCAGCTAGACATTCTTAAGGCGGCGGAAGGGACTAAATCTCCTGAAGATGCTTCAGTTTTGCTGTCATGCGCCAATGAGCTTCCTTACCCCCGCTCTGGCGAGTTAGATAAATTCATCACCCCAACAGCCAATTTGGACTCTTATTGGGGGAGGGAAACGTTGTACTCGAATGTTGCCATGACAAGCTCTTCCTTTCCGGAAAACAAACCATTTGATAAAGTCTTATTTCACGTTGTATTTAAAAACAAAAAGTTCGCCCTGTACTTTCTGGTAAATAATTGTGATCTTTTCCAAAGAGGGTTCACTTGGCTTCTTACCGATTCCGACAACACATCCACGCAAATCGAAATAATGGATCGCTTCTTGCAGTATGTGACTTCCGAAAAGGAGTCGCAGAAGGTCGTGGCTTCTTTTTTCGCCTTCCTTAACAATAATGATTTCGCCAGCCCTTACTATGCTCGAAATCACTGGGGGGCATGCCTTGAATTAGGCCTAAACGCGGAGCTAGACCAGAAAGACAAGAAAAATATAATTCTTTACTTTAACAAAGTGACCCTCTCCAGTCAATATGACAAGCTACTTTCTATACCGCGGCAACGACCAAATCTTGAACTGATAGCCTATAAGAAACTGGTCGATTCCACGGCTCAAATCAAAGAAAGGTATTTGGCCTTTTCCTTATTACAGGGATATAATTATTATTTTAAAAATTTGGAATTGCCCAACGATTTTCCTGAAAAATTATTTGAGTTGGTCAAAAATAAAAAAGATGTTCCATTCATTAGGATACAGGCTCTTTGTCTATTGGATTCAATGAAGCAGTATGGAAAAAATATTGCCTCCGAATTGATGGATTTGAGAAAAAATAAAAAGCAATATCCTGAGTTGAGAGTCTTTTTTGATCGGCAGTAATCCCAGAAAACGGGTCGCTGAAAAAGTCGAGAACGGGTTGGTGACTATACAAAAAAGGTTTCACTCAAAGGACTTGCCAAATATTTGGTGGCTCCTATATTGCTTTTGGGATTTTGTTTAAGGGGTAGCCGAGTGTAATTGGGGGTTTCCGCCATGTCTAGGGTTGGGCGTGTTTTTCTGGTATTATTGTTGGTGTCGCTTTTCGGCGGTGGAGTCCGGGAGTGTTTCGGGGGTACGGTGTCGAAGGGTGGCAAGGGGAATGGCGCGCGTTCGAACGTGTTGGAGTTGTCGGACGGGAGGAAGATCAAGTTTGTTTCT
>WFSE01000026.1 GCA_015486135.1 Lentisphaeria bacterium | reverse complement strand
TTTCGCATCTCCGCTGACGGAGATGCGGAACTTCGTGAGCTTCGTGTTCTCGGTGGTAAAAAGAAGTCTTTAAATAGACGGCCAGGTGGGCACGGAAACAGGCTGCGCACAATGCCAACGTTGTAGACTTCAGGTCCGTATTTTAAGATTTATTCAACCACAGAGAGCATCCTTCCGTTCGCTCCGCGAACCTTGGCGGGCTTTGCGGAAGGACAGGCCTGGGGATGTCGTTTCCGCGTTGCGGACCCGGCATATTTGCGTTGAAGAGGGAAAAAACTCCGATTTTTCTTCCAAATAGAACATCGATGGAGCGGGAGGCAGTCGAAGACTGGATTTCGTTCCATTGATCTCATCCTACTCTTCTCTGTGACTCCGTGTCTCTAGCGAAGCGGGTGGTGATTCTTAGAAAAATTAGCAAAATTAGCACAAAATTAGGGACAGGCTAATAGTGCCCCTAGAGGAGGTTGAAAAATAGTAGTTTGATAATTACCTTGGGATGTGATGGGGCCTGAGCTTCATGAAGTGGGATGTGCGGGAGATCGTCCTGATCATGCTACAGAAGGATTGATAAAAGACGGTGTTTCTTCTATTGGAGGTGGATTTTCGGATGAATATACTAAAATTTTAGAAAATGCTTTGAAATGATAAAACGACCAATTATAAAGGTAGCTTTCCCCATCGTATTATTTCTATTTGTCACTGTTGTCCTTTTGTCAAGCGTGATGATATATAGGACTACTTCTATCTCCAATAAGGATTTTCTATTACAACGGCATATGGCAAAAAATATTGTTTCTGGTTATGCGCGGCTTATTGAATATGGATCTGAAGAATTATACAGTCGAAATACGGCAAAGAGCCATTTAGACAATTCGCGTCAAATCATTATGCTATTAAAAGAAAAAAACTGCTTGGTATTCGACGAAGGGAAAGGCGTTTCTCCGAGAGATTATATTTGTGGCTTGACTGTCGTCAAGGAAAATAATAAGGAAATACTAATTCCTTTCGCCATTTATTTAGGTAAAGACAAAAAACCATCTCCCCCAGTCCGGGATTTCATAATTGGATTTGACAGCGCTTCTCCGCAAGAGCAATGGGGCAATTTACGTTCACTTGCCGAGGGCAATAAAATTTATGACGATTACATCGATTATGCTAGAATAGAGATGCAAAAACAAAAGCGTTAAGTTTATCGTTCATGTGAAAACTAGGGTTCCGGATTGTCTTGAAAGGCGTTGGAATCAAGTATATTGTCACGGGGTTCCGCATTTGGCGGGACGTTTAAAATTTTTGGAGGTTGCCTCATGCGTCATATCAACGTTCCGCCGGACAACCACGTCAAGGTGCTGGGGGGTCAGGGATGGATCGGTTTGATCGACCATCTCGGTTCGGAATCCACTGTGGTCAACGCCGCCCGGGTCTCTTTCGGCAAAATGAAGGACGAAATGGATGATCGGGATGTCGGCTTGCTCAACTATCTTATAGAAAACCGCCACACAAGCCCTTTGGAGCATGTGGTGTTCACGTTCAGCGTGCATTGTCCTTTGTTCGTGCGGGGACAATGGCATCGCCATCGGACTTGGTCCTACAACGAGATATCCCGCAGGTACACCGAGGTGGATTTGGAATTCTACACTCCTCCTGAAATTCGGGAGCAGGCCGAGGTGAACCGTCAGGCGTCGGTGGAAAGCGCTGCCGACCATTCCGCGGAAATCGCGAAGATCAAACGCCACAACGAAGATTCCCTTGAAATTTACAACGAGCTGTTGGACGCCGGGGTGTGCCGCGAGCAGGCTAGGGGGGTTTTGCCCCAGAATATGATGGTGACATTTTGGGCTACTGTCGATCTTTCGAATCTAATCCATTTTTTTGACTTGCGCGACAGCGAACACGCTCAATGGGAGATAAGGGAATACGCCAAAGCTATAAAGAAACTCGTGGCGCCATTGGTTCCGAACGTTATGGACTGCGTTGAGCGCCTGTCCAAGAAATGAGCGAGTCCGGATGGCATCTATGGCGGGATGAAAGTCGTTCTCCGGACGAGAACATGGAGCTGGATAGCCTTCTTTTAGCGCGTTCCGCGGAACTGGACGGGCATCCCTTGCTGAGACTATACAAATGGGATCGTCCCGCGGTATCCATTGGATACACGCAGAAGGAATCGGCGGTGCCGGACCGCGGAAACCGCGTCATTGTGAAACGCCCCACCGGCGGCGGCGTGGTGTTTCACGATAACGACCTGACATATACCGTTGTTACGCCCCCCGAGCACTGGATCTCCGCATTGGACCGTGTCGAGAGCTATCACGTCATACACAAGGCCTTGGTCAGGGCGTTGGAGACGTTCGGATTGAGTTGCGTTCTGGCGGGGGACTCCCCGAGCAGGATCGACCGGGCCACAATGCGGTGCTTCGCCACTCCAACGAAATACGACGTGGTGCTCGCCGAATCGGGATTGAAGGTCGCGGGAGCGGCGCAACGCAGAACCCGCGACGGCATACTCCATCAAGGAAGCGTGGCCTTGGACCGCGTTGGCCGCGGTTGGAACGAACTGGCGGCCGCTCTTGAAAAGGCCTTCGAAGCGGAATTCGACATGTCGTTCGCGCCATACGCGGGGGAAATAGTGTTCACTGAATAATGCACGAATGGGTTTTTCTCTGCATTCTTCTCATCCAAAATAGGGCTTGCTGAAAAAGTCGGAAACGTGCCGATGATTCCGCCTTCGCCTAGGGTTCCGCCTCCGCATAAAGCCGCGGCGGGACAAGACGGCGGGACATGTCGGGCTTTGCGGAGGGATGAGCTTCGTAATCTCTGTGGTTAAAAAAGTCTTAGAAAAAGCCTTCAGAAACACACATAAAAATAGCTTGGCGCACAATGCCAATGTTGTAGGCTGCAGATCCGTGTTTTTAAGAGTTATCCCACCATGGAGAGCACAAAGCCCACGAAGACACCGCTTCCGCGTGCGGAACCAGCACGTTGAAGCCAAGGGGTTTTTCCCATAACTCTCATAATTCCCATAGCCCCTAGGGCTGAAAATCCCCGAAGTCCCATCTGCGGATAGACTTCCCGGAAGCTTGCGAATTCCTCGGCGGGCCCTAGAGTATGTCCTATTGGAGGTGGATAATGGCTCCGGAAAAATGCGTCAACCCTGAATATCCGACGTTCAGGGAACATTACGAGAACGCCAAAAGGTTCGCCACCGTGGGCGTGGGACTTGTTCTAGCGGCTTCCGCCACGCCCGCCATGGGGGCGGACCAGCCCGCTCCCGCCAAAGGGGAAAAAGAAAAAACGCAGGATGTCGGGAAAACCGACTTCAAAAAGACAAAGAAACTAATCGAGACGTTGATCGCTGATTTGGGACACGACAAATTCGACCGTCGTAAAAAGGCGACCGAGGCGCTGATAGCTTTGGGAAAAAAGCTCAAGACGCTGGAAAAGACGGATCATTCCGACGAAGTGACGGCGTTGCGCGATTTCTACGACAAACAATTAGCCGACGCCAAGGCGTCCCAAGACCCGGAAGTTAAAACTAGGGCCAAGGAAATACTCGCGGCGTTGGCACCACCAGCTCCGCCGCCGAGACATGCGCCGCCAATTATTATGGGAAAAATCCAGGTGGTGAATCCCCCGAAACGGTAAAATCCAAAGCGGCAATTCATCCCCGTCAACATATGCGGTAATTGGTGTCCATGAATATTCTTCTGTTCCTAACATACGACTGCGATTTGGCGTGTTCCTATTGCCGAATAAAGGAGAGACGCACCCATCCAACGGTCATGCCTTGGGATGTCGCGGTGCGGGCGTTGGAAATGGCGGCCGCGAAAATCGCGAAACGCGGCTGTGACAAAGCCACCTTGGGGTTCTTTGGCGGCGAGCCTCTTATGGAATGGGACACCATCGTCGAGGCGACGCGTTATTTCGAGCGATGTCTGCGCGAAATCCGCGGCGGCGGGCCAGACGGACGGGTCGCTCTTGAAAAAACCCTTACGACCAACACCCTCCACCTGAACGAGGGAAAGGCCAATTGGCTCAAGAAAAACGGATTCTACATGGGGCTTTCTATCGACGGCGACCAGAAGATGCATGATTCCTGCCGACGGTTCCCGAACGGCGCTCCGTCCCATTCTCGCTGTATTGAAACCTTGCGCTTCTTCCCCGACCCGGGAAGCGCCGAGATAATCGTCACCGTCTCGCCGGACAATGTCGCGTTTTTGGCGGACTCGATTGAGTGGCTGGTGAAAAATATGGGCGCGCGCAATATCGCTGTGAATCCGGTGCGGGACGACCCGGCCGGTCTCGCGCCCGAATACGCCGCGAAATTCGCGGAATCGTACAGCCGCCTGGGCGATATATACATCGACTTGTTTCGGAGAGGCGAGTATTTGCGGCTCGATCTTATCGATTCAAAAATAACCGCCCATTTGCATCCCGGATGTCTCGAGTCCGCCAAATGTCGATTCGGCGATGGGGAAATAGCCGTGGCGCCCAACGGGAAAATATATCCTTGCGAGCAAATGGTTGGAAACGATGATTTCCTCATGGGGGACGTGTTCGATGGAGTCTCCTCCAGCGCTATGAAACGGATCGACGACTTCAAGCGGCGGCTTTCTGAAACCCCAGCGTGCTCGGTGTGTCCTGTTTCGGACCGCTGCGCCAAATGGTGCGTATGCGCGAGAATCGCGCTCGACGTGGAGACGGACTCCGGCATCAATCCTGTCTTCTGTCTACACGAGAAAACGGCGATGGAAACGGCCGACCGCGTCGCCAACACCCTCTACAGCGAGGGGAACCCCCTTTTTATGGCAAAGTTCTACGGTGGCACCTAGGGACCGCTGAACAATTAGGGTCTGCTGAATAATTGGCAAATGCCTGATTATGATAGTGTTAAATCTATCTTTGGCGGTGTCGTCTCCAAGGTTTTGGGAGCAAACCTCCAAAACCCCTTGGGCCTGTCCTTCCGCAAGGCCCGACATGTCCCGCCGCGGCTTTATGCGAAGGCGGAATCATCGGCACGTTTCCGACTTTTCAGCAAGCCTTACTTTATTGCCTTGATGGAAAAATGAGTGAAGAAGCTTTTGAGAGGCACTATGGCACTAGTGGCCTTGAGGATAGCGGTGGCCACGGACATTGCGTGGCTTTGGTTTGGTTTATCGGTTATCCTATAAGATATCTCCACCGTTTTAAAACCTGCCTCTAGCAATTGGCGTTTTAATTTGCTGGGATTAATTCCAGGTGCTTTTGCGTTGTAGTATTCCGCCAAATCCTCCACTTCGCTTCCAAATCCACATTTACCCGCGAACCGCAGTTTATAAATGATTCGGTAAAAACGGTTTAGGAAGTAGTTGGGGTCATGGTCCGTATATAGAACCCCTCCCTTCCTCAAGACCCGGAGGCATTCCTCAAAGAGCTTGTCGTGACGGAACAAGTGGTGTAGCATGGCGTAGCAAGAGACCACGTTGAAAGAGTTCGAGGCGAAAGGGAGGAACTCTCCGTCGGCGGCAACGAGATGGACTTCGGGGAATGAGGGTTTGACGCGCGCCAGCAACTCATCGCCAATATCGATAGCGTGGCATCGTTTGAAGATAGGCAACGCTATTCTGAGCAGGTTGCCAGTGCCGGCTCCGACATCCAAATACATATCATTTCCCGCTAGCGCGGCGCATTCCGAGAGTTTAGTTTCGCAGTCCAATCGCCTTTTTTCGTTAAAAATGCTTTCGTTTTGGTTGTAGCCTTCAACCGTCTTGGCGTTATAAACCTCGCGGTTGGCCCGCTTGACTTGTTCGTTGATGTCGTTCAATCCGGACATACTTAAGTCTCACTGAATAATTGACAAGTGCCTAATTTCCATTGGGTTAAATTTCTTTTTAATGGTGTTGTCTCCAAGGTTTTGGGAGCAAACCTCCCAACCCCCTTGGAGACGACGAATGTTTTCCACTCAATTTGAGGCGCTTGCCAATTCCAGGAAAGCCGATCCTTCCGTTCACTTGCGAACCCTCCAGGCTTTGCAGAAGGATTAGCGGCGTTAAATTCGCCTCGGAGTATGCCTATACACCGTCGGCTTATTGCCCGGCCACTAACCCATTCTCGACTTTTTCAGTAGGCCCTACTTATTTCCCCGATTATTTGCACAAGCTATCCAGAATAACCGCCAAGTTGTCCAGCGAACCCTATCCGCTTCTATCAGGTTAAGTTGCGTTTCGGCACTTGTCAATTCCGCGACACACGTTCGCATGACTTAAAGGAGCCTTTCACTTCGCCAGGACACTCTGCCATCGTGTCCAAAACGCTACAAATTATTGATTACTCGCCGTAGCTGTAACGAAGGAATAAGCTTTATGTGAAGGCGGAGCCACTGACCCGTTCTCGCCTTTTTCAGCAAGCCCCATTTAGAATGGTTCTGGCATGGCGAATTCCGGTCGGGACATGGATTCGCCAGCCTTGATTTGCAGAGGTGTCGGGATATGATTGGCGTGATGTGTGTCGGGAATAGTTGAATGGAGGTTGTCGTTGGGCATCAAAGATATCAAAGGGACAGGGATCAAGGACTGGCGTGGGCAATTGGATTGGATGCGCCGGAACGCCAATGCGGGAGGGCTTGCGGCCACGCCATATTATTTGTCGCTTGCCAATATGAATTTGGATGGCGATCCCATATTGGCACAGCTGAAAATGTCCGGAGATGGTACCGCTCTTGGCTCCGAAAAAGAGTCAAGCGATCCCTTGGGTGAAGATGAGCAATCTCCCGTTCCGAGGTTGGTCCATCGCTATAGCGACAGGGCGTTGCTACTGGCGACGAACCGTTGTGCCGTTCGTTGCGCCTTCTGCCTTCGCGGCAGAATATGGCGTGGTGGTGGTGACGTTTCCAGTTGGATGGTGTCCGAGTCGGAATTGGACGACATCGCCAAGTATTTGGAGAAACGCCGCAGAATTCGCGAGGTGTTGATTTCCGGAGGCGATCCGCTGGTGCTGGAAACGTCCGATTTGAGAAGGATTATCACGCGGATATCGCGGCTTCCCAATATCCGTGTCATTCGCGTTGGCAGTAGGGTGCCAGTGGTTTTGCCATCGCGTGTGGACGCGGAACTCGTCGATTGCCTCGCTTCTTTCCCAGGCCTGTGGCTAGCGACCCATTTCAATCATCCCCGCGAGCTCACAAAAGAGGCGTTGGGCGCTTGCCGCGCTTTGGTGTCGAGGGGCGTGCCAGTGTTGAACCAGACGGTGCTTTTGAAAGGGGTTAATGATGCTCCCGATACGCTGGAACGTCTATTTGCGGAACTCGCGGCACACCGAGTGAAGCCCCATTATCTTTTCCACGTTGATCCAGCGCGTGGGTGCGCGCGTTTCGCGACTGGAGTTGAGCGCGGGCTTGAGATAATGAAAGCCTTGCGCGGGAGGTTGTCGTCAGTTGCAACTCCCGTGTTCGCCATAGACCTGCCGGGCGGTGGAGGCAAAGTGCCATTGCTGCCGGATTACTCGAGGGGGGACGGAGCGTTCGAGGCTCTCGACGGCGCGGTTATTCCATACCCGTTCCACGGCTCTTGCTTTGGAAGCTAGTAGATTGTAATGTTTCACGACGGTTTCAATGAAAGGAGGGTATCATGGTGTTGTCGGCGGAACAGGACATTTCGGCTAGAATAGCTGGGCTCCGGGAGGATTTGAACGCGGTTATTCTAGCGCACAACTATCAGCTGGCGGAGGTTCAGGAGATCGCCGATTTCACAGGAGATTCCTTGGAATTGAGCGTAAAAGCGTCGGACACGTCCGCCGATGTAATACTATTTTGCGGTGTCCGGTTCATGGCTGAGACTGCGTATATTCTCTCTCCGGACAAGATGGTGCTTCTTCCTAGGTTGGAATCGGGTTGCCCTATGGCTGACATGGCGGAGGCGGACGAGCTCCGCGACATGAAACGGGAGCAGCCCGATGCGTTGGTGGTAACATACGTCAACAGCTCCGCCGAGGTGAAGGCCGAAAGCGATATCTGCGTCACGTCCGCTAACGCGGTCAAGATCGTGGAGTCGCTCCCCAAGAACAAGCCTATCATCTTCGTTCCCGACCGTAATCTGGGCGCATACGTGCGGAGGGAGACCGGCAGGGATAACATAACGCTGTGGCCCGGCTATTGCCCGACGCATCTGCGGATAACCGCCACTACGGTAAAAGCTCGCAAGAAGGAGTTTCCCGACGCGGAAGTGCTAGTTCATCCAGAATGTTCTCTTGACGTTATAGACTTGGCGGATACGGTGCTTAGTACTGGTGGGATGTTGCGGTATGTCGCTGTCTCCAAAGCCATGCGGTTTATAGTGGCAACGGAAATGGGATTGATTCATCGATTGTCCCAGGAAAATCCCGAAAAACAGTTTATTCCAGCATCAGAGCAAGCGATATGTCCAATGATGAAAATGCATAGATTGGAGGATGTGCTGGCCGCTCTGGAAGGGAAAAAGCATGTGGTGGAAATCCCCGAGAAAACGAGAATAAAAGCGAAATCGCCGATAGAGCGAATGCTGGAGGCTTCATGAATTCCCGTGGGAGTGCCTCTTCTTCCGGTGCGGAACTGTTGCTAAAAGCCGCCGTTGGAGATGTGAACGCCGCCAGCGCTCTAGACACCAGGGGGTTTCTTGTGGCACCGGGGGAAACCTCCGAGGCTTATGTGTCCCGTGTCAAGGAGATTATGGAGCGTTCCAGGGAGTTTGGTGCGGAATTAGAAGAAAAAGGTGAAATTGTCATATCCGGATTCGCCACACTAAGCGGCGAGATGAAAATTGGCGATATTATGGATGAGGCCGCCGAGACGACTCGGAGGCATTACGGTTTCGCCGTGGATTGGGTGCCGGGCTTTTTCATCTCAAAGGGTCTGGGGTTGCTGTGGGGGGGCTGTGCAGTATCTTTTCAGGACAATCCCCTTCCGGTGTTTCTTATTCGAGCGGTGTTCGCAGAGCGTCGGAAATGGCTTTTCTACCGCCGCGACGAGCTTCTGGCGCACGAGTTGTGCCATGTCGCCAGGACACCTTTGGGAGACAGGAAATACGAGGAGACTTTCGCCTATCTACCATCGCATAGCGCATTTAGACGGTATGCGGGAGGATGTTTTGTCAGGATGTACGACGCAGTGTTGTTCCTTGCGGGCTTCCTCGTCCTATTGGCGATTCAAACGGCGAATCTCTATTTTGGTTTGGAGTGGATTCCGATGTCCTTGGCGTGGGCGGCGGCATGTGCATATCCCGTGTTTCTTTTCCTAAGAAACCATTTTACCCGACGAAGGCTTTTCAAGGCTGAGCGCGCATTGCGCGCCGCATCGGTCGCGGCGCCCATGGCCGTCCTGTTCCGCTCCACGGCGGCGGAAATAGATGAAATCGCGGGTTTAGCGGGCGATGCGGACGGCTTGGCGAAATGGCTCGACGAAAAAGCGGAGACGGAGGTGCGGTGGAAAGTGATATCGCACCGGTTCCGGGCAAATAGGACCTGCTGAATAATTGGCAAGTATGCGTTTGTGTGACTTGAAGGTACCTCTTGCTCAGCTTGGGCGCTATGGAGCGGATTCTCCCAGAACTACGGGATATGGACTGTTGTCTACGGCCTTGGTTTATGCAAGAATCCTTTGTAAGCGTGGTGGCTTCTCGTGGAAACTTTTTCCCACCACAGAGAGCACGAAGCTCACGAAGTTTTTCCATCTCCGCACGGAGATGAAAAAGGCTTGTATGGAAAAAACGTGTTAATCCCGTAAGCGTGGTTTTGGCGTTGACTCATCCTCCTTGTCATCCTGAAATGCCGCTTTCGCCCAATGGAGAATCCATGTTTGATTGAAGAGAAAATACGGCTGGTGCCAAAGCTGGGAAAAAAAGCAAGTGCCCTCCGTTTGCGCTTTTGCCCGCAAAAGCGCAAACCTTCGTGGACTTCGTGAACTCCGTGGTTAAAAAAGACTGGATTGAAGACATATGTTCGTGTGATTTAGGGCTCACTGAACAATTGGCGCTCCATACGATCGAGAAGGGAATGGGACGACACCGTCAATTCCCTGGAATCGCCTTCCAAGTGACGGATACTGACCTCCACCACCGAGGGGGGGAAAAGCGACTCGGCCCGTTCCGGCCATTCCACCAACGACACCCCCTCCGGGTCGGGCAACCGTTCGTCCAGACCAAACGCCAATGCGGTATCCGCACCGTCTATACGGTACAAGTCAACATGGTGTAGGCGGCGTATTCCCGAAGATTCATTGTTAAATTCGTATTCTTGAACGATGGTGAAAGTAGGGCTTGGAACTGGACCTTCCCAGCCAAGGCCCCTCGCAAAACCTCGGGCGAAGACGGTTTTCCCCGCTCCAAGATCGCCTCGGAGAGCCAAAACAACTCCTGGTCCAATGGTGCGCGCCAACTTCGCCGCGAATTCCGCGGTTTCCTCCTCGGAGCGTGTAACAACCACTTTTTTCCCAGTAAACTTCATTCCGCTTTCTCGAACACGTACAACATATCGGGCTCGCCGCAAACATAGACGCGTCCAGTGGCGGGGTCAAAAGCGATTCCCTCTGGTTTCCCAGCGCTTTTTTTCAATCCGTTGCGTTTTTTGTCTAAAGACAAGGTGGCGATGATCCTGCCGTCTTTTGCGCACTCCACTATTCGGAGCGATTCTTGGCTGAGCACGAGTAGATGTTCGGTGCGGGGATCCACGCAGATGCCCGAAACGTCGCTAACTCCAATGGCGGACAAGTCCCAAGGGATATCGCTTTTTCCAGTTTTCATGTTGACAACGTGCAAAGCGATAGGACGTTTCTCCTCCACAGAGTAAAGGACACCGCTTTCCGGATCGACACAGACCCCTTCAAGCCCGGTGTTGTCAGGCGTAGGGGGAGCGGCTTGGATGGTAGAGTCGAATTCAACAGATTTGTCATTGGGTCCCAACGTGAAAAAGCAGAGTCGCCCGGACGACTCCTCGGCAACCAGGAAACGCCCCTTTCCGAGGTAGGCAATCCCTTCTAGGTCGTCGGCATTCTCCACATCCACCGACCGCAACAACTTGCCATCGACCGACACCTCCTGAAGCGTGGTGGGTGCGTTCTGTATGATGAACAACGTGCCGGTGTCGGGATTGAACGTCATCCCGGAGGAGTTCACCAAGCCATCGACATGTATCCTCCCGGAGGAGCAGAAATAACGGTGTATCCCGATGTCGGTCTTCACCTCGCCCGAACAACCGGCGAGAAAAAGCGAGATAACGATGAAAGAGATTCCGGAAAAAACGGATGGAATCGGATTGTAGATCAGCTTAAAAACCGCTATTAACCTACTCCAAAGCTCTTTCAAACTAAAACAAAAGTTTTCGGTGGCGGTTAGCCGTCCATAAAAATGATTTGTTCGAGTTTTATAGTGCATAAAAAGCTTTTACAAATTCTTTTTTATCTTGCTTAAATCGTTGATGGCCTCCATGATTCAGGTTTCGTTTATTTCGATAAAATGCAGGCATAATATATCTCCGATTAGAATTGCTTGAAAAAACACGACAACATCAACATTACTGCCTTTCCAATGATTTTCAACAATATGGTCTTTTTCAGTAAGCCCCAATTATTCAGCAAGCCCTAAGATATGTTTTTCGTTGCTCTATTGGTGCCACTTTTGGTGTGCGTCAATCTTCTTGGAATTGAATTATCCCTCTCTCTATCGCTAAGGTCATCTGCTGAAAAAAGCGGAGCTGTTTTCAGTTTGATAAACCAATTTGTTGACTGTGTCTTTTTTTGCTTTAAGTTCGCAATGTCCATCGGTAAAAAGCACGGCTTGCATAGCTCCTTGTTGAGGATTTGTCGAAACCGCCAATATGGTAATACTTGGCTGAAGAATATTCCGACATTTTATGTTTTTTGTAATAAGTTTCACATATGAAAAATCAAACTCATTTCCCATATAGGTTTTTAATTGCTTCGTTTTAGTTGGCAACATTCCTTTATGGTCGTCAGCAAACAGAAAACAACCTACTCCAACCTGTTTTAGCTTATTGATTTCTTCTTCTTGTATCTTCTTTGAATTGTCAAGTGATAACGCACATCCAGAGGAAAATACTAGTAATATTAACAAGCTGTTTAATTTTGTATTGTTCATTGAATTTTCCTCATATTTTTTCGGGAATTTACCAAAAATCGTTAAAAATCGATGGCTCCCAACGCTACCATGCTAATACTTAATTAACCTCCTCCGTCAATATTTCAACCAAGACAAGGCGAGTCGCCCCCCCCGTCCATCCCCCTCCTCCGTGAAGGGAGGGCCGTCCCGAAGGGCACCGCAGAGCGTTCCGGCTTTTTCGGTATAAAAAAACCTCGATGTCCGAGAGCGCCTCGCGGGCGGCTTCGCCCCCCCGGCCTTCCTAAGACCATTATTAACCTGTCCCTAAGCTCGCTAAGCTCTTGTCCCGCCGTAGCCTTGGCTCATTAGCGACGTAAGATCGGCGCATTTACGACTTTTTCATCAGGTCCTATTTGGTTCAGCTGTTGCCAACGGAGCTTGGAACGACTATTTTGGAGTAATTCCGAGCCGGGTATTGCTAAAACCATTGGATGTTCCCTATGCTCAAAGACAATGAAATTTCCAAAGGACTCTCCAATGTTTTAACCTTGAATCCGGCGTTATTGGTGTCCGGGGGATTGTTTGCTGGAATCATTCCATTGGCTAGGCGCGGCGCGGATTTCGCGGGAGGAGTAGCCGCCGTCGACATTGCGCTAGCGCTAGCTCCCGTAACGTTGTTTTGGATTGTAGCGGTGTTGCGTCCGGCGGTGTTGGGCGGTGACAGGGGCACTGCGTTGAGACGTGCCGCGAAGTTCGCGTTTTTCACCGCGCTGGGATTTGTCTTGGCGCGGGGGGCGTTGGAGCCTGGCCCTGGAAGCTTGGATGTCGCGTTGCCCGCGACGGATTGCGGCGTTGACGTGGAGGGGCGTTTTATAGATGCCAGGGTTGGCGGCAAGGCCTTGTCCTGGCTACCATCCCCCGGGCAAGCCTTGGCGAAGATAACCCGGGTTAGGCTCATTTCTGGAGGCAAGTGGAGGCGAGTGGACGATATCGCCTTAGTTAGGATTCCCAAGCATGCGTCCCGGTCGATTTATGGGGAGGGATTTACCGGCCGGGGAGCGCTGGGTTTGCCGCACGGCCCGCTCGTTCCGGGAGGATTCGATTACCGGCAACATTTGCTGTCCAAAGGGGTGCGCCGGATATTCCAGGCCTCGGAACTGGAATTGACGGGGGACTCCGGGATGCCATTGGGCGTTCGCCTCACCCGCACGGCGTTGATATTTCGCGACAAGTGCCTGTCGGGTCTCGCCGAGGGCTTGTCGAATCCCAACCGCAAAATGCTAGCGGCATTGATGTTTGGCTGTCGTCAGGCGGTGGGCAGGGGGACGCGGATGGAATATATCCGTAGCGGAGTTGCGCATATTTTCGCTATTTCTGGGTTGCATGTGGGAATGTTGGCCGCAGTATTGTTTTTACTATTTCGTTGGATTCCGTTTCGTCTTCGGTACTGGCTGGTTCCGTTTTTTCTTTTGGTGTACGTTGCCACTACGGGCTGGCAGCCCTCCGCCGAGAGGGCGTTCCTAATGATATCGATCTGGTCTATTAACAAAGGGGCGTTCAGGAGGGCGTCGGCATTGAACGCCGTTGCGTTAGCGGCTGCGGCGATAATGGTGTGCCAGCCATTGAGCGTGTTGGGAGCTGGCTTCCAGTATTCTTTCATCATAGCTGGTTTTTTGGTTTTATCGTGGCGTTCCAGTTCGGAATGGCTTGCCGCCGGGTCGGTCAAATTTCTTTTCACGCCAGCTAGCGCCACGCGTTTGGGATATAGATTTCGCTTGGTGGTCTTCAGATGGATGGTGAACGCCCTCTCCACGAGCGTGGTAGCATGGCTTGCCGCCACGGGTTTGAATCTTGTCCATGGAGGAATTGTCGTTCCCGGCGCGGTTTTTGCGAATCTTTTAATAGTGCCTCTCGTTTGGATGTTATTCGTTTTTGCCGCGGTGGCGCTTCCACTTTCGGCGGTTCATTTCGGGATAATGTCAGTGCTTTTAAATGCAGTGTTGTCGGTCATTTCCACGGTAGGAGGTGTTGGGGCGGAGACATGTGGTTGGACGACCCTGACCGCTCCTTCTCCATTATCGTTGGCTTTTTTTTTCGCAGCGTTGCTTGGAGTCGTTCTAGCGCGCTCTGGGCGTACATTCTTCATTTCCGCGACGGTGCTGGGAGCATGTGTCGCAACATGGGTTTGGCACGACATGTCCAGGCCTGGAATCGTGGCGGTTTTCCACGGAGGTGTCAGCCAGGAAGTCTCTGTGGTGGCGTTGCCTCTCGGGAGGACCGGAGGAGCAATTGTAGTGAATGCGGGATCCAGCAGGCGCACGCAAGCAATATTGGAATTCATGCGGTTACGCGGGGTTGACACGGTGGAAAGAGTCTATTTCACACGTTCTGTCAAAGGATGTTGCGATGGGGCGTGGATTTTATTCGCTGGTGCTAGAACCGCCGAGGCAGTGTTCCCCCGCGGAACTGGCAGAAGCCGGTACGCTCGGACCGCCCTATGCGCCGCGTTCCGCTCGGGGGTCGCAACATTCGTTGACGATTTCACCGCCACCTTCCGCGGAAATCGCGGATTGTATGTCGAAAAAGGCTCTTGGCGGCTGGCTATTCAGAGACCTGGTTGGAATGTCGACCTCAAAGTCTCGGCATCCCCCCTTGGGACTGGTTCCGTTCAATTCTCCCAGCGAGAAAGATGTCGGAAGACACTGTCCCTCACTAATTCCAGCAATCTAGAACTCGACATCATCGAGTGCGAACGCTGAATTAACGAAATTGGAGCAGAGTCTACGAGAAAACGCTACTATTAACCTGTACCTAGGGTTCACTGAATAATTGGCAGGCCCTAAGTGGTCAACAGTGCAGGTTTGCCCCCAAGATTTCCCAAGATTCAACCCGGATTACGTTTAGGTAGTGGTTTATCTCCTCCTCTCTTCGTTAGGATTTTGTTAAAAACGAAAGATTCGTCTTGATTGTCGTCGCAGGAGATATAGTCGTTAGCGTTTTCCAGGCGGCTCGGCCGCCGTTTCCTGGAGGTGGGTCGGTTTTGCACATAGACTTTCCTAGAGGAGAAGTCAAAAATGCTAATCCCGCCCCCCCGAAAGAACGGAAATAAATAAGGCTAAATAGGGCTTGTTGAAAAAGTCGAGAACGGGTCAGCGGCTAGGCACTAAGCCGACGGTGTGCTTTGCACTCCGAGGTGAAATTAACACCGCCAATCCTTCCGCAAAGCCCGGAGGGTTCGCATAGCGAACAGAAGAATCGGCTTTCGCGGAATTGGCAAGTGCCTCAAATTGAGTGGAAAATATTAGTTGTCTCCAAGGTTTTTGGGAGGCTTGCTCTCAAAACCTTGGAGATGACACCGCTAAAAAGGGATTTAACATCATGAAAATAAAGCGTTTGCCAATTATTCAGCGAGCCCTAAATGGTAGGTTGGCCTTGAAAGCGCTATGCTCGATAATCTTGCTACCAATGATAGCGGTGGCGGCGAACGCGGCGGACGGGGTTGGGGCCGGAACCGTGGACAAATCGGTTTCTTGCGTTGCTGGCGACGTGTTGTTTTTGTTTATCGGGGCGGTGTTGGTTTTTAGTATGCACGCAGGGTTCGCTTTTCTGGAGTTGGGCACGGTAAGGAAGAAGAACCAGGTCAACGCGTTGCAGAAGATTCTCGTAGACTGGGCGGTCAGCACGGTGATTTACTTTGTGATAGGGTATCCCATAGCCAGGGGTATGGATGGATTCATGTGCAAAGCCGGACAGCTTGGCAGCATGGATGGAATAGAGCTCATTAGATTCTTTTTCTATCTTACCTTTGCCGCCTGCATTCCAGCCATAATCAGTGGAGGGATAGCCGAACGCGCGAAATTCGGTCCGATAATGATAGCCAACGCGTGCCTGGTTGGTGTCGCCTATCCGGTTTTAGAGCGTTGTCTTTGGTGGGATCCCGACTTCATGGGGGTCGGGAAGGCGATAGCTAGTTTAGGGGGAGGCGTTCCCTTCACCGATTTCGCCGGATCGGTAGTCGTCCACTCGTTTGGTGGCTGGCTAGCGCTTCCCGCGATATTGCTCTTGGGACCGCGTCGCAGGCGCTATTCCGATGGCGCCCCGTCCGTGTCGAACATTCCATTTCTAGCGTTGGGCAGCTGGATATTGTGCGTGGGTTGGTATGGTTTCAATGTAGTGAGCGCGGCATCCGTGGAAGGTGTTTCCGGGCTTGTCGCAGTTAACAGTTTGATGGCGATGGTGGGAGGGATTTTGGCCAGCGTTATCGTATCCAAAAACGACCCCGGATTTACCCATAACGGCGCGTTGGCAGGGCTTATCGCGATTTGCGCGGGGAGCGCCGTGGTCCATCCGCTGGCGGCGTTTGCCATAGGTGCGATAGCCGGTTTGATATTCTTCTTCATGTTCACTATCGAAACTGAACGGTTCAAGATAGACGATGTCCTTGGTGTATGGCCCCTGCATGGTGTCGCTGGTAGCTGGGGAGGAATAGCCGCCGGAATTTTTGGCAACGTGAAGTTGTTTGGAGCCACCAAAGACCTTAATTTTTTCGTTCAGCTGGCAGGGACCGTTTTCGCCATTGCCTTGGCCCTGGTGTCGGGGTTCGTGATTTTCGGATTGGCGAAATTCGTTATGGGTATTAGGCTTTCGGAACACGATGAGATAATCGGAGCCGACAGGGCTATCCACAACATCGAAGCATATCCGGAAGACGTGCTGTAAGGAGGGAAATACCATGAAAAAGATAGAAGCGGTGATACAGCCGGAGGCGTTGGAAAAGGTGAAAGAGGCGCTATTCGATGCAGATATTTACAAGATGACCGTGCATCGGGTTAGGGGGTGCGGGCAACAACGGGGTTACTCCGAGTCGTACCGCGGAAAAATATATCAGGTGAATTTGCTCGAGAAGGTGAAACTCGAGATCGCCGTCAACGAGGAGTTCGTGAAACCGGCGATCAACGCCATCATCAAAGGAGCCCGAACCGGCAATATCGGAGACGGTAAAATTCTCGTTACCGACCTGAATCAGTGCGTGAGAATACGCACTGGGGAAGAGGGTAACGGCGCGATAGGCTAAGGCCTGCCCTTGTTAGTGAAGATTCGTGGCTACCCTCCCCTCTTCCCTCTCTTTC
Source organism: Lentisphaeria bacterium (assembly GCA_015486135.1). GTDB lineage: Bacteria > Verrucomicrobiota > Lentisphaeria > Victivallales > JAADHT01 > WFSE01. Next base: position 21,629 of record WFSE01000026.1, on the reverse strand, counting down.
TCTGCTTTCTTTGCGTCTTTGCGAGGCGAAATCTTCTTCTTTTCCTCGCGGGAAGCAAAGCACGCAGAGATAGCAAATCCGAAACCCTAAACCCGAAATCCTAAACAAATTCAAAAATTCAAATGCTCGAAACCTTTCCGAGCACCGCCTATCTACAATTTCTACATTTCCTACATGGAAGAAACCTCTTTCCCTTTTGCTTCGCGATCTCCGCGTCTTTGCGAGGCAAAAACTATTCGTGCTAATCTTCCGCGAGTTCCGCGATATAGGGGAGGTTCCGGAGGAACTCGTTGTAGTCCAGTCCGTATCCGACGACGAAGGCGTCGGGGATTTCGAATCCGACGCGGTCGGCTTTGATGTCCACGACCCTGCGGGCCGGCTTGTCGAGGAGGACGCATGTTTCCAATGAGAGCGGACGCATCGAGCGGATATGTTCAACGACGCGTTTCAGGGTTCTGCCGGTGTCGAGGATGTCGTCCACAACGAGGACGTGTTCCCCTTCGAGGTCCAGTTTCAAATCCCTTGGGAGATCGACTGTTCCGGAGCTTGTGGTTCCGTGGTAGGAGCGGGCTGGGAGGGAGTCCATTCGGACCGGGAGGTCGATATGCCGCGCGAGGTCCGCGACGAAGATGGTGGCGCCGTTGGATATCGAGACGATGGTGAGGGTTTGCCCGGCGTGATCGGCGGATATTTCCTTGCCTAGTTCTTCAACCCGATGCTTCAACGTGTTCGAGTCGATAAGTGGTTTTGGCGACAGTGTTACGCCGGGAGGGAGCATGCTCACAATTTCGCCCCTCCGCCGCGTTTGACCTTGGCCTTGTTGTAGTATTTCATCGCTTCGGGGAGGAGTTTCTTAAGTTCCTCGACTCTATGTTTTCCGATAGGGTGCGTGGAGAACCATTCTCCCAATTCGCTTTCGCTGGAGACTTTGGAGAATTTCTCCCAAAATTTGATAGCGTAGCGCGGGTCGTATCCGGCTTTGGCCATGAGTATCATCCCTATGTGGTCGGCCTCATACTCATGTGTCCGGCTGTATGGGAGGATGGCGCCGAGATTGGTGGCCCCCCCGTATATGAGGAGGGCGAGTTGCTGCTCGGTAGGGGAATCCACGGAGGCGGCGACAATAGCCGCCCCGGCCTGTTGGAGCATGCCTTGGGAGACCCTCTCGCCCCCATGCCGCGCTATGGCGTGCCCTACCTCGTGTCCCACCACCGCCGCCAGTTCGGCCTCGCAGTCCATGTATTTGAGGATGCCCGTGAATACCGCTACTTTGCCTCCCGGGAGGCAGAACGCGTTCGCCTGGTTGGTTTCGAAGACCTTGAACTCCCACTGGTATTCCGGTTTATCGGCGACGGCGGCGATGGCGCGCCCAACCCTGTTGACTAGGGCGTTTGTTTTTTTGTTCTTGCAGATTTTGTATTTGGACAGCACCTCGTCCCACGCCTGCATTCCCATTTGGGTTTCTTCGCTTTCGGAAGTGAACATCACTTGGGTGCGCCCCGTATAGGGAACCGTCGCGCATGCCGCCATGAAAAGTGGCATTACGGACAGCAAGACGATTTTTCCAAGCGTCGTTTTCATGTCGTCAGCCTAATCCGCGGAATCCGCGGTTGCCGCTAGGACATCATCGTTTGTTTAATGCGGGCCCAAGCGTCCTCGGGAATGGCCGCGCCCATGATTTGGACGACTTCCGCTCCCAGCACCGCGCCTAGGCGTCCCGCCGCGGCGATCTCTCCGCTTCCCAAAAGAAATTCGTGGAGGAATCCCGCGGCCCAAAGGTCGCCGGCGCCAGTGGTATCGACCGCCTCCGCGGAAATCGCGTCAATTTCCGCGGTTTCCGCGCCTTTTTTGACCAACGCGCCGTCGGGACCAAGTTTGACCGCCGCAACGGAGCAATGTTCCGCGAGCGCGTCCAGCGCCACGCCGGGGTCGGAGGAGCCGGAAAAGGCCTCCGCCTCCATTTCGTTGGCGAAGACGATATCCACGAATTCATCCAATATTTCGGGAAGGGCGTCGCCAGCGGCTTTTACCACCTCGAAGGACGCCAGATCGAAACTTACCGACGCTCCCGCGTCTTTCGCGAGAGCGAGGGCGCACATCGCCAAAGGCTGATTGAAGAGGAGATATCCTTCCAGATGAACATGGGTGGCGTCCGCGAAATCCGCGGGAGTCAAGTCGTCCGGCGCGAGTTCCGCGGCGGCGCCCAAGTCGGTGCGCATAGTGCGTTCCGAATCGGGCGTCACAAGACTCAAACATCGTCCGGTCGGTGTTCCCGGGGATGTCTTTATGCGGGAGATATCGCCTCCCATCGTCTCGTAACGGCCTTTGTAGAAACGGGCCGCGTCATCGACGCCGACCTTTCCCAGCAACGCCGTCGGGGCGCCCAGATTCGCCAATCCGAATATCGTGTTGGCGGCGGAGCCTCCCGGGGCGCGTTCCGGCGCAACGCCCGACTTGGCGAGGATATCGTCTAGTTCGGCGGCGGAAACCAGCGCCATCCCCCCTTTATCGCCGGGGATGGCGTCGATAAAGGCATCGTCTACCCTGACGAGAAGGTCCAGGATCGGCGAGCCAACACCAAGAACCTTGACAGGGCTCATTTCCCCCTCTTCTTCAAGTGGCGCTTGGCGGCATCGCGGAGTTTTCCCGCTTTATCGGTTCTTTCCCAAGGGAACATATCTTTTCCGAAATGCCCGTACGCGGCGGTTTCCCTGTAGCTCCATCCGTTGATTTTTGGGTATTTGAGTTTAAGGGTTCTGATGATGCCGGACGGGGTCAAGGGGAAGACCTTGCGTATGACATTTTCCAATTTGGCGTCGTCTTCTATCGCTCCGGTGCCGTAGGTATCGACGTTGACGCTGAGGGGTTCGGCCACGCCGATGGCGTACGCCAGTTGCACCTCGCATTTTTCCGCCAGCTTGGCGGCGACGATATTTTTAGCGATGTAGCGGCACATGTACGCGGCGGAGCGGTCGACTTTGGAGGGGTCTTTGCCGGAGAAAGCGCCACCGCCATGGGAACCGACGCCACCGTAGGTGTCGACTATGATTTTACGCCCGGTAAGACCGGTGTCGCCGTGGGGACCGCCTACTTCGAAGGCCCCGGTCGGGTTAATGTGGTATTTGACGCGTCCCTTCATGAATTTCGCCGGGATGACTTTTTTCGCCACCTTGCGCACGAGCGCGTTCAAGTCGGCCTTTTTCATATCCGGGGTGTGCTGGTGGGATACCACGATGGTTTCGACCTTGACGGGTTTTCCCTCTTTGTAGCGGACCGAGACCTGGCTTTTGGAGTCGGGCCTGAGGTAGGAGTATTTTCTCGGGAAGGCTTTTCTAAGCCTAGCGAGTTCCTCCACGATTTTATGCGCGAAAATGATGGGGGCCGGCATCAGCTCTTTCGTCTCGTTCGTGGCGTATCCGAACATCATTCCCTGGTCGCCGGCGCCCTGTTCCTTGTGGAGGCCTTGTCCGCTCGTGACTCCTTGGGAGATGTCCGGGGACTGTCCGTGGACACAGAGCATGACCTTGCAGTCCTCGGCGGAGAAGCCGACGCTTCTGTCGTTGTATCCGATATCCGCGACGACCTGTCTGGCGATTTTCTCCCAATGGACGTTGGATTTGGTGGTTACCTCACCGGAAATCACGATTAGGTCGGTGGTGACGAGGGTTTCGCATGCGACTCTGCTGTTGGGGTCGTTTGCCAGACACGCGTCGAGAATAGCGTCCGATATTTGGTCGCAGACCTTGTCGGGGTGTCCTTCCGACACGGATTCCGAGGTGAAGACGTGTTCCGAATGGATTTTACTCATTTTTTCCTATCTCCTTAACGTTGTTAACAACCAGCGCCAAAACGCGGATTTTGCCAGCGGTGGCGCGGTATTACGCAAAACCCCGAATATAAAACGAAAACTGCTCCAATACAAATTAGGGTTCACTGCGAGGCAATGTTTTTTCCTATTCCTCGCACAGCAGGGACGCGGGAGTTGCCTCATCGGGAGTGTTGGGCTATCAGATTGGCGAATTCCGCGTTTCCGAGGATGATTCGAGCTATTAGTAGTGATGCGGTCATTGTGCCTAGGACACCTGGCAGGATGGCGCTTTGCCCGGCGAAGAAGATATTACGCAGGCGGGCCTGTCCGACGAGATTCATCTGTCCGATTTTGTGTTTAATCCCATAAGCTGCGCCCTGGTCGTGGTATAGGTAGTCTCTGTATGTAAGTGGAGAGCAGGACGTTTCCCATTCGAGTTTCCCTGAATACGCGGGAAATTGCGAAATAATGCGCCTGAGAATCTCCTCCGTTTTGCTTTTTTTCCATTCGAGATATTCCTGTGGTCTGTTCAATCGAGTAGAATTGGCCCAACTTTCCACCACATCCCAGTATAGCGGCTCAAACGCCGTGACAACGGTTTTCCCGCCAGTGGATTCGGAATGTATTATAGCCAAGGCTCCAGGCCCTTTCCAGCCTGGCAACGAGAGGGCGTCGATGTCATCCACTGGATAGATGGAGGTTATCGAATCCGCGTCCATGGGGTCGACATCTTCCGGTAGGGTGGCGAAGACCGTGAAGAACCCCGGAGTCGGCTCGAAAGACTCTATCCGATGGAAGAATGCGGGCGGGAAATGTTGTTTTGGGAGAATGGACGCCACCGTCGTTGGTGACAATGTGAATATCAGCTCGTCGGTTTCGAGTTCGCGGCCGGATTTAAGAACGAACCGTTCCGCTTTCCGTTCCGAGACTGTTCCTATCTCTACGAGTTCCTCGCCGCACGCTATTTCGACACCTCGCTCTGCGAGTTCCGCAAGAAATGCGTTCACAAGCGCCTCGCCTCCGCCTTGCAACGTTGCGACGCTTTCGTAGAATCCGAAGCACAGTCGAGCATTGTCGGCCATCGAAATTTCAGATGGAGCGCTGCCGTGACACATTATTAGCGCCGACAGAGTCTCCCTCAGGAGTCGATTATCGGTAAGGCCATTCAAATAGGTCTTCAGGGTTATATTCTCTTCTTTTAGTGGTTTTGGTGGAAGGTGGGCAGTCGCGAGGTTCAATGCGGGAGTGGCCTCGATTACGCGGGAGATGTCTTCGAAATAACGTTCCACCGCATTGGATTCTCCCGGAAACTGTGATTTAAGAGAGGATTGTAGGCGTTTTAACCCGTAAGGAAATTCGATGGTTGCCGAAGAGTTTTCGAAATGGAAGATGTTCGCGCGATCCGGATCCAGAAATTTAGGGGTTATTCGATCGCGGACTCCGCAAAGACGCAGTAGCCTGTCGAAAAGGCCACCGTCGTTGAGAGCTCCAGTGAAATGAAAGCCCGCATCGAAAGCGATACCGTTGGTGGTGAATCCCCCCAGCGCTCCTCCAGGGCGTGGCGCTTTATCCACCAAAAGGATTTTACCACGTCCCGCCAAGGAAAGAATCGAGGCCATGGAAAGCCCCCCAGCCCCAGCGCCGATTATAATGCTGTCATATCTTTCGGGCATCGCCAGGACTCCGATTGGCGGGAAAAATGTCGCTGAACCAGTCCGGGAGTAAAATTTGGCTCCAAACGGAAACTAAAAAGGCTATCCGGTGTTTAGACCGGATAACCTTTTAACGTTCAATCTATTTCCCAAGTTGCCGTTTACCGCGGAGGTGCTTGCCCCGGTTTCAGCACAACATCCTTAAGAAATATATACTGGTAGTCGAATTGAGCGTCCTGCTCGTTATGCGCCCACTGACCTCCGATAAGAAGCCCCAAGTAGACTAGCAACAGGAACGTCACACAGGCTACGAGAGTCAAAACGACACCAGGCTCGGAGGATTTGTCTTCCTCGGGCTCCGCGGCGGTGCTAGCGGGAGTGCTAGCGGGAGTGCTAGCGGCGGAATCAGTCTTGCCAGGAGACGGTGACGGAGACGATGGCGGAGCACCCGTACCAGCTCGACTTAGCTTCAGTGTCTTCTTCGAGTTCTTGCCAGTGTCTTCAGATTCGTCTGGCAATTTCACCGTGGGAGAGGACGGTTTCACGGGTGCCGGTTTCGCACTCGAAGCCGCTTCGCTCTTGGGTTTTGGCGCTAGACGAATAGTATTCTTGGAAACGGCGCCAGGCGGTTTCGCCGTGGCCTCTGGTTTCGGAGGAGGCTGAACTTTTATAGTTGAAGCCGCAGCTGGTTTCGCCGGCGCCTTTTGGGGAGAGGGAGGAGGAGTCGCCGCCGACGGACGCAGGTTGATTGTTTCTTTGGCTCCTGGCACGCTGGGCGTGGTCTGTTCCGAAGCTGGAGGTTTGGGAGCCGCAGGAGCCTTCGGCGCCCCGCCGACCTTGACCGCCCCCTCCTTCTTGGGGGCAATAGCCTTGGGTGGAGCTTTGGGGGTTTTCGCAAGCTTCACCGTGGACTCTTCTTCCTTGGCTGGGGGCTTGGGTGCCGCTGGAGGAGCCGCAGGAGCCGCCGCCGACGGAGGAGCGGCCGGTGCTGCTGGAGTGGGAGGAGGCGTAGCTGGCGCAGCCGGTGGTTTGGAAGCGCCACCTAGAGCAGAAGGCATTCCTTCCTCCATAACGGAACGGTCGAGCGAAAGAGTCTCCTCCACGCTGTCGTCCTCTTCGGAGCCTGTTCCCAAAGGAGTCAATTTTATAGTTTTCGCTTTTTTCGGTGTTCCAGCATCGCCCGCCTGTACGGCTGGAGCTGCTGGAGCTGCTGGAGCTGCTGGTGGCACGGCCGGTGCGGCCTGAGGCTTGGGTTTCGCCAATCCTGATTCCGCCGTGATCGGAGGGAGATCCACGTCGCCTCTATCCATTTCAATGGTCTCCTCGGCGGATTCATCCGCTGGTGGTGGAGGAACTGGCGCGTCGCTCGCGGTTCTGAGCTGGACCCCTTGCGGCTTCGGCGGTGGTTTCATGCTCGGAATTTTAGTCGTTTGGTCGTCAACAGTTTCATCCACGCTAGTGGGCTGGGAAACCGCCACGAGTTTCGGAGCGCCATCCGACGAAGCCAAAGGCGAAGGCTCCATGGTTGTCGAGTCGGAAGGCCTCACGGCCGAATCGGTTCCGGTCTCGAGAACAACCTTGGCGTCCCGAGGCTTTTTGGGCCTCACGATTTTTACAGTCTGGTCCTCTTCCGCATCGACATTGGATGCCGGAATATTTTTTTCTTCATAGTTTGCCATAGCTCCACCCCGCTATACGGTGTTGCGTGTTAAATGGTTTCAAAGAAACCGACTCGCTGCAAATCTAACGTGTATTTTGAAAAATGCAAGCGCGACTTTTCGGAAGAGGTTTTAAAAGGGTAGATACCTAACGTTGAAATCGCCGATAGCAGTGCGATAATTGTGGTATGGCAGAGGCGAAACTCACACCAATGATGAAGCAATACCGGCGGGTCAAGGCGGAGGCTCCTCCGGACTCCGTGCTCTTTTTCCGGCTGGGAGATTTCTATGAGATGTTCTTCGAGGATGCCAAGCGCGCGGCTCCGGTTTTGGAAGTGGTCCTGACTAACCGCGGGGGCGTTCCGATGTGCGGAATACCGTATCATGCGGTGGACACGTATTTGCCTCGTTTGCTCGAAGCCGGGGTGAAAGTGGCCATAGCCGAGCAGATGGAGGATCCGAAACAGGCGAAGGGAATCGTAAAACGCGAGATAACAAAGATAATCACCCCCGGGACGGTGGTGGAGGCCAATGCGTTGGCGCCGACAGCGAATAACTTCCTCGCCGCGGTGGCCAAGATCGGCAAAATATTCGGCTTAGCTCTATTGGATATCAGTACCGGCGATTTTCGGGTGACGGAGCTTGGCTCCTGGGACGAATTGGAGATGGAGGTCCAGAAAGCGGCGCCTTCCGAGCACCTGTTTCCAGTCTCCATGCCATCGGATATGGAGTGGAGTGGAAACTCTCCTCCTTCGTCCGGAACGGGATGCTGGACTCCCATTGATGACTGGATGTTCGATTTGGATGTTGCCGTTGAGTTTTTGACCCGCCATTTCGGAGTCGCATCGCTTGACGGGTTTGGTTGCGCCGGGATGACTGCCGGGGTAACCGCCGCCGCCGCCGTGTTACGTTATGCGTCGGACAATTTGAGACGGGACGCGTCGCACGTCCGGACCCTGAAGCCGTACGACACAGGCACGCATGTGGTGCTGGATGCCGCGACCAGGAGGAATTTGGAGCTTGTCGAGCCTATGCCCGGCGGGGGCAGGGACTCCACGTTGCTAGGGGTTTTGGACGATACGCTCACGCCAATGGGCGGACGATTGATTCGGGAATGGATTTTGCAGCCCCCGAGAGGCGTGGACATCGTCAACGCCAGGCTTGACGCGGTGGATTTTTTCAAAGACGACCCGTTGACTTTGGCGGAGACGCGCGAGGCGCTGGCCCCCGTCCGCGATTTGGAGAGGATAATAGCGAGAGTGAACATAGGGTCGGCGACTCCTAGGGATATGCTGGCACTGGCTAATGGGCTGGCGGCCGTACCGGGATTGCGGACGTTGCTTGATGAAACCGACATTCCGTTACTGGCCGACACGAGAATCCGGCTTGACGGGTGCGAGGATTTGGTCGAGGAAATAGAGCGGTGTCTGGTGGAGAACCCGCCAGCTTCCGCCACGGACGGCGGAGTCATAAGGGAGGGGGTTTCCGCGGATTTGGACGAACTCCGCGCGGCGGCCACCGAGGGAAAGGGCTGGATAGCGGCGCTGCAGGCCTCGGAGCAGGAACGAACCGGGATAAAGAACCTTAAAGTTAAATATAACAAGGTTTTCGGATACCATATAGAGGTGAGCAAGGCCAACCTCCACTTGGTTCCAGACGACTATATCCGCAAGCAGACCATCGCCAACGGGGAGCGGTTTATCACGCCGGAACTGAAAGAGATGGAGAACAAGATTCTCGGCGCGGAGGACAAGTCCAAGGCGCTGGAGGCGAAATTATTCCAGGAGTTGAGGGAGATGGCGGCTAAACGCACCGATGCGATACAACGCACAGCTTCGGCGATAGCAGCATTCGATGTCATAACTTGCTTGGCGGACAGGGCGGCGAAACTCCGCTACAACCGTCCAAGAATAACCGATGCCCCGGTGCTGGAAATCAAAGGGGGACGCCATCCCGTCCTGGATGCAACCATGGGCGAGGAGAGATTCGTCCCAAATGACACTAGCTTGGATGCCGACACTGGCAGCCTCATGATAATAACCGGACCGAACATGGCTGGTAAGTCCACCTACATAAGACAGGTCGCCCTCCTGACCATCATGGCCCACATGGGATCTTTTATTCCAGCCGACAGCGCCAAAATAGGAGGAGTGGACCGCGTGTTCACCCGGGTTGGAGCCTCCGACGACATCTCACGTGGCCGCAGCACGTTTATGGTGGAGATGATCGAGATGGCCACCATCCTGAACAACGTCACTCCGCGGAGCTTGGTGGTGCTCGACGAGATTGGAAGGGGTACTAGCACTTTCGACGGGGTGAGCATCGCTTGGGCCGTGGCCGAACGCCTCCACGACCACCCGCAATCCAAGGCGCGCGCGCTTTTCGCAACGCACTACCACGAACTCACCGAACTCGCCCTGACTCGGAAAGGGGTCAAAAACTACAACGTCGCCGTAAGGGAATACGGCGACCAGATAATATTCCTAAGACAGATTATTCCCGGAGCCTCCGATAAAAGCTACGGGATTCACGTCGCGAAATTGGCGGGACTGCCACAACCGGTGGTCGACAGAGCAAACGAGATTCTCGAGAATCTGGAAACCAACGCTTTGGCCGACGCTGGAGAGCCAGCGCTGGCGAAACGCCGGAAACCCCCTGCGAGCAACAAGGACAACGGCGATGGCCCACCGCAACCTGCAATAATCCAGCCTTCGCTGTTCGACAATTTGGCGGAGTAGCTAGGGTCCGCTGAATAACTGGCAAGTGCTTTATTGTCATTGGGTTAAGTCGTTTTTTCTAGGAAAAACTCGATATTACCGATAATGTCGATACTATCGATGGTATCGATTTATCCTTAGAGCTAGACGAACGTCCGCGATTTCCGCGAGGGGGGGGAATTCCTGCATTATTCAATGAGCCCTAGCTTGTTCTTTGTGCGCAAAGAACAAGTTATTAGTGAGGATTCGTGAAGATTCGTGGCTACCTCTCTTTCTCCGCGACCTCCGCGTCTTTGCGAGGCAAGAATCTCGCGCCTTCATCGCTTGAAAACGGGGCAAACACCTGTCCCCTCGTCTCCTCCTCCGCCCTACCGACTCACGGATTCACGGATTCACGGATTCACGGATTCACGGACTCACGGATCACCGTCTTCCCCCCCATAGGGAGTCGAAGTCGAGTTGCTCCGGAGGGGGCGACAGCGCGTCCCGCACAGGTTTGAAAGAGCGTCTATGTATAGGAGACGGGCCAAGCCTCGCCAGCGCTTCCATGTGCTCCCTCGTGCCGTATCCTTTATGAGCGGCAAAGCCGTATCCCGGATATACGGTGTCGTATTCCTTCATTATCTCATCGCGGCGAGTCTTGGCCAAAACACTCGCCGCAGCAATGCTGGCGGATTTCGAGTCACCTTTCACGATCGCCTCGCTTGGCACCGGGAGGTTTGGCACCGGAAGGCCGTCAATCAATGCGAAATCGACGGCGTCGAGTTGTTCCAGCGCCAACCTCATCCCTTCCCAGGTAGCCTTCAGGATGTTTATCTCGTCTATCCTTTCCGCGGAAATCACAACCACGGCCGTGCCCACTCCAGGGGTGCTTAAAATCATTTCCCGTAGTTCCAGACGGCGTTTTTCGGAGAGTTTCTTCGAATCGTCCACCGGGGGGATCGGGGTGTCTTCGGCGAAGCTTACCGCCGCTACGACCACCGGGCCAGCCAGTGGACCGCGCCCAGCCTCGTCCACCCCGGCAATGTTCTGGAAGCCCCTGGCGCGGACGCGGCGTTCGAACTCGAGAATATCCCTAACCACGATGTCGGGTCCCAGGTTTTTCCACAAACGAACAGCAAAACGCGGTAATCGCCAATCTGCGGTCCACATTCCATCTGAGATCGGCCACAAGCTTCTCCGCCCGCTCAAGATTCACAAACGAATTTGCCACTCCGGATGCTGCTAACCGCGCGATATCAAAGTGACGGTATATCTCTGGATTCGGCAGGGAATCACTCCCAACACCGAGGGCGACATGGTGGAGTTGCGCAAACCAAGTATGTATGAAGCTGAGCAACACGGAGACTTTTTTGACGTGTTCCGACGCCACCGCCGCGTCGCGGGAGGCCTTGAGGTCCTTTCCCATCGCCTTGTATTCCCTTTTGGCCGCCTTCACCTCTTGGGGAATGGTTGCCATGAATTCCTCGACACGCGCGATTTTCGCATCCCACTTCGGAGAAACGGACTCCGCCGCATCAACCTCCAGCGAGGATATCAGCTCGAGCAATTCGTTAGCACTCTCCATGGCAGCCGCCAAACCTCCGCCCGTGGCGCAGCTTCCTAGTCGGGCCAGCGCCTCCGCGGCAAGATCGAGCCCGGGAAAATTGTAATCCATGCGGTTTTTCAATATCGAGATCAGGTGGCAACGAGATATAATTGTCGGAAGGAGGGATGACGGGTGCTCGGAAGCCAAAATAAGAATGGTTTTGTCCGGCGGCTCCTCCAGTGTCTTGAGAAAAGCGTTCTGCGCTTGGGCGCCGAGACGATCCGCATCCAATATCACACCGATTTTCCGTCTCCCAGGCGCAATACTGGTCAAATGAAGTTGCTCGAGGAACCAGCGCATCGTGCCGAAATCATCTGATCCCTTTCCAATCAATATCTTGCGCGATTTTGAGTGCGGAGCCAGCACAAACATCTCCGGGTAGGAACCATCGTCTATTTGACAGCAAACGGAGCACCGCAGACATGGCGTTCCGTCGCTATCGGGATTTGGACATGCAGCCGTCGCCGCTAGAAGCGCGGCGAAATTCGCATATTCCGCGTCGCCGTCGCCGTGCAACAAATAAGCGTGGGCAAGCCTGTCAGCGGCGGACGCCATCCTGACCGCATCCGCTTGGCGCTTGAAATCTCCAGCCTTTTCTTCGAATAATTCCGACATGTTTTCCTCGAAATCCAGGGCTTCGCCCACTGCCCCGGAATTATTGCTTGACCGCTGCAACCGCGTCAATCGCCGCAACAATAGCGGAATGGACCTCCTCGATAGATTTCGAGGCGTCGATTAACTTGACCCGGTCGGGTTCGGAGCGCATGACCTCCAAAAACCCTTCCCGCACCCTCTCGTGGAAGTCCAGCGTTTCGGACTCTATCCTGTCGTCCAGCCCCAGAGGCGTCTCGCGCTCTTTGGAACGTCTGACGCTCTCCTTCGGGGAGAGATCCATAAGTATAGTCAGGTCCGGCACGCAGCCAGCGACGGCAAACCGGTTGAGGCGATTTATAAAGTCCATATCCAGCCCTCGGGCGTGCCCTTGATAAGCGGTCGTCGAATCCATAAAACGGTCGCATAGCACAACCATACCCGACTGGATGGCTGGACGTATCACCGACACCACATGTTGCGCCCGGCTGGCGGCGAACAGCAATACTTCCGTCTCGTCCGCCATTCCGCCTACATGGTGCTTCACGATATGGCGCAATTGCTCTCCAATCTCCGTCCCACCAGGCTCCCGAGTAAGGAGAACGCGTTTTCCCTGTTTCGCCAAGTAGCGCTCCAAAAGCTGGATATGGGTCGTTTTGCCAGCGCATTCTGGCCCCTCGAACGTTATGAATAATCCCCTGTTCAATATCATGCTTGCTCCAAAACCCCGGGTCCGACGGTGTCGCCAACTCCGAAAATGGAGACACCAGTTGGCTTGATTATAAACGAAAGGCGGGGTTTTTCAATGGCGGCGAAAACCAAACAGCTCCCCTCTACTCCCCGTGGGAGTTATGGGAACGATGGGAGGCATGAGGTGGAAATAGCTAGGGCTTGCCAGTTATTCGGCAAGCCCTAGTTATTCAGCGGGTGCTTATTTCAGGCCATGTCCCAAGGCCGCCTCGATAGACATCAACGCGTAAGCGGTGACCAGCTGCGGCATCGTTTCCCACCAGCGTCCGCTCTTGTCGTTGTACCATTCGCCCTTGCTCTTTTGCAACTTAAGCAGTTCGCTGATTAAATCGGCGCGCCAGGAGTGCTTTTTCCCGTCCGGCGTGACAACATAATCATCGCCTAAAACGGCATGCGCTTTGGCGAACGTGTGCAGATAGTAATACCAACCAGCTGGCCCCAGTCCCGGGTTCTCGCTCAGCGTGTAATGCTTTGCTCCCCATTCCACAGCCGCTTTAACCCGCGGATCGTCTTTTTTGAGACGAGCGTACACCATGCTCTTAAGACCCGCGTAGGTCATGCTTCCATAACCCCTCAGCGTTTGGCCTTCTTTTCCCGCTTTGCTGTAACCGTCCTGGTACACAAAACTACCGTAGTTGGGATCTTTCTTGTCCTTAACCACCCAAGTGGCGTCGTTGCTTTCAGGGACATTTTGCAAGGCGGAGAGGAATTTGACGGCGTTTTTCCAAGCCAAATCCGATTTTTTAGCGTCCTCGGGACTTTTGACGTTAGGCTCCTTGTCCAAATAATCGGTTAGATAAAGCGCCTCCAAGGCCCATTGGGTGTTGGAAAGGTCGGGATGCCCCGGGCCAGCCTTGCCGTAACCGATTCCCCCTAAAGCGGGGTTTTTGGGGTCGGTGACTTGGGAGCCGATAAGATACTTCCTGGCCGCTCTCATCACCTTCACGTCGGCAGGATTGTTTATTACCGCCAACGCGCATAACGCACATGCCGTAGTGTAGTTTGGATACTCACGCTCTTCTCCAGCCATCCATATCGAACCGTCTTTTTGGACAAATTTAAGTATGAACTTCCTAGCTTGCTCCACCGCCGCTTCGCGGATTACCTTGTTTCTAGTTGTGCCGCTGTTGTGGAGCGCTATAGCGCACAGGGATGTCACGGCGGGATGATGCCCCCAAGACCCATCCTTCTCCTGCGTGTCCGTCAGATAGTCCACTCCCTTTTGAATGGCTTCACGCGCCTTTTTAGCCAACTCGTCCGGAACTGGCTTGTCTTCTGCGGACAAGGTCGGCGCCGTGGCGAAAGTAACCGCTAGAACGGCCATGATGGTCTGGATCAATATTCTCATTTTTTTACTCCTAACGCCCAATGACTGCGTCGATTCCAGGCGGTGGTTGAAAGCGGAATGAGAAGATATTCTCCCTCCACTCGTTGAACTCTAATCGATTCCCGGACATCAGCTGAAACTCCCCGCAGCGCAATTACGCGTTGACCAGGGGAGCTCCAACGATTGCAAGCCGTCAGTCCGCAACTTCTATCGTCTCCAAAATCTTGCTGACGGGAGCTTCCATCTTGGCGGCCTCGTCACCCTCGCCATGAATGCACAGGATGAAAAGCTTGCCCTTTACCGTGAACAAGAAAATCTTGGCGCGGGACGGATCCTGGTCGTCCGCCTCCAGCCCCCTCCCCGTTAGCAGTTTGCCGGGAGCGCCGGCAATTTTGATATCCCGCGACTTGATGGTCTTGAACTTGATGACTTCTGACTTGACCAGCTTGGCGATATCGGCTTCGGCTTTCTTCAAAGGAACCCCACCCCCCAAACACCATAGCTGAATGTGCGGATACTCCGTAGGGGGAACCAGTATAGTCTTGTACTTCCACTGCTTAGACTTCCATCCGTCCGGCAACGTCATTTGAAATGCTTGCCCCCCATTAGCGGACACGCTGAGCGAGTTACCAGTGGCGCAACCAACCAAATGGGCAACCAAAGCCACCCCAGCCAACGACATGAGAATTCTCTTCATTCCAGGCCTCCTTTCTGTGGATCCTTACCTTACAACGTAAAAACGAAAATTGGGCCTCGTCTGTAATATGTATGGATATTTCTCAAAATCAACGGAGTATTTGCGACTCCGCGGAATCCGCGGGGAGCAACAGCGGAAAAAACACCGATAATTGCCGGGGGACGCGGGATTCGAAGGTCATCCGCTCGCCCGTGGCGGGATGGCGGAGCTCCACCTCGCGGCAATGCAACGCTTGCCGATCGAGAACCAGGAGGCGTTTATCCTCGTCGGTCAACACGCCGTCCGCGAATCTCGCGAAAAAGCCCTCGTTCAACCCATAGATTTTGTCGCCTAGAACCGGGTAGCCGAGATGGAGCGCCGTCGCCCTGATTTGATGCGTCCGTCCCGTCTCGAGCTCCGCCTCCAGCAACGATAACTCCCCGCCGTCCTCCAGCTTTCCGCGGGACAAAAGCCCGAATATAGTCTTGGCGGATTGGCTCTCCGGAGTCGTAGGGTGCGTTTCAAAAATACGTTTTTTGCGGATTGGATTTTTATCGTTGATCTCGTCGGGCCTCCGCCCCCGAATAAAACCCTCAGCCACAGTTTCGCCATCCGGAAACCTCCCGTGAACGACTACGTTGTAAATCTTCCTGGAAAACGCGCCTTCCCCTTTCGCCAACGCAGCGGCGGCTTTCGGGTTTTTCCCCGCCACGACAAGCCCCGATGTCTCCCGGTCCAGTCGGGTGGCTATGTGGACCTCTCCGTATTTTTCCCGCAGAATCGCCCATAGCGTGTGCGCGAAATACGCGCCGCCCGGATGGCACGGAAGATTCCCCGGCTTGTCCACGACGAGTATATCGTCGTCCTCGTAGATGATTTCCACCGCGGTGTCGACAGGTGGCTCCTCTAGTTCGGTCGGAATAAACCGCACGATGTCTCCGGTCGACAACGACGACGACGGACGCGCCGCCCGACCGTTGAGAAGTATTTCGCCAGCCTTCACGGTGCCGCTCCAAGCCGTTCGGGATCGGTAGGAAAAACGTCCCGCCAGCCAGATGTCCAGCCGGACGCCGTTACCGTCATCGCTGACGACGCATTCCATCTCCCGGTTTTTGGAAAAATTTTCCATCGAGGCTCCTTTCGCATCCCGGCCGTGAATGTATCACGATTGGGTGCGCTTGCCACGGACGGTGGTAGTCAGTTGTCGGTAATCGGTAATCGGTGGGACGGGGTCGGGACCAGCACTTCTGACTTCTCCGCTAGGAAAGTCAAAGTGCGGAACTGACCCCCTATAGGTGAAATCCTAAAATCCAAACAAATTCAAAATGCGAAGATTGCCTCGCAAAGACGCGGAGAACGCGGAGCAAGAAAAGGGAAAGAGGTTTCTACCATGTAGGAAATGTAGAAATTGTAGGTAGGCGGTGCTCGGAAAGGTTTCGAGCATTTGAATTTTTGAATTTGTTTAGGATTTCGGATTTAGGGTTTCGGATTTGCTATCTCTGCGTGCTTTGCGTCTCTGCGAGGAAAAGAAGAAGATGTTGCCTCGCGAAGACGCGGAGAAAGAGGGAAAGAATTCCCCACCCGCTTCGCTGGAGGCACGGAGGCTCGGAGAAAGTCAGAACACGAAGGTCGTGTGAATTGGTCATGCCGCATCCGGCCTGCCAAATTCACCCGACGGCTTTGATTGGAGAAAGAAGAGGGGAGGTTCTTACCATGTAGGGAATGTAGGGTTTGTAGCTAGGAAGAAGAATCACGGATGGACACGGATTAACACGAATGGGGAAGGCTAGAGATGGCGTTGATTTTCTTCCGTGCAAGCCTTTTTCATCTCCGTCCGCGGAGATGGAAAAACTTCGTGAGCTTCGTGCTCTCTGTGGTTAAAAAAGTCTTTAAAAGATGCATTTGCACACACAGAAACTGGAGTAGCGCAAAGCCAATGCGCCAGACGGTGGAAGGTATTTCAAAATTTCTCTCATCACGAAGCTCACAGAGCCCACGAAGATGCCGCTTCCGCATGCGGAACTGGCATGTTGTGGCGTTCCCGGATTTTTCCATAACTCCCATTCCTTCCCATATCTCCCATGATTCCAATGCATCCCAGGGCTGAAAACCATTATTAACCTGTCCCTAAGCTAGGGCATGGTCGCCCTTGCTTGCGCCGTGGCGGTTTCCGGATTAATGTCGGGGGCTATGAGTATGAGTAATAGTATACTTGTGATATGCGATCTGGACGGCACGTTGGCCGACACGAGGGCCGACCTGGCCGCTGCCGTGAACCGGGCCCGCGCGGACTGCGGACTCGATCCGCTGGATGTCGATGTGGTTACCTCTTTCGTGGGCGATGGCGTCAGGAAGCTTATCGAACGCGCTTTCCGCGGGACGGAGTGCGATATCGACGCCGCGCTGGCGGCTATGAAACGCCATTACCGGGATGTGATGTTGGACTCGACGGTTTTGTATCCAACCGTCGTGGAGGGACTAGAGATTCTAGCGGCCGCCGGAGCCGAATTGGCGGTCGTCTCCAACAAGGCGCACGAATATTGCCACACCATCCTCGACGCCCTCGGTGTGGCGGAGTTTTTCTCCTCGATCAAGGGCGGCGGGTGCGATGGATTGCCATTGAAACCTGCTCCGGACATGTTGCTGGCGGTGGCTGAGGAGCGCTCCGTGGACCCGTCGCTCGGATGGGTGGTCGGCGACAACCACACCGACATAGCCTCGGGGCAGGCGGCGGGAATGAGAACGTGTTTCGCCAAATACGGGTTCGGCCACGACAAGGGGCTGCGGTCCGATTTAACGGTCGACTCCTTCGCGGAATTCGCGGAGTCCGCTCTTTCCAAGAACCTCCGCGCGCCTTGAAAAAGCTCCCTCTCCGCTTATTCTCCAAGTGTGCCCCTCCGATAATCGGGGCAAACAGTAATGAGAAATAGCGAAAGGACACCCCGAAGTCATGTGCGGAATAGCCTGTTTGATAAGCGCTGGCGATAAAATGGTCGATCCGAAAATCCTCGACGCGTTCACCGACGCCGTGGCGCACCGGGGCCCCGACGGACGCGGAACCGAGCTTTTCGCCAAGGCTGGCGGGCGTTTGGCGCTTTCCGAGAGCGGCGGTCCCGCGGAAGTGGGGCTGGGGCATAGACGCCTTTCCATCCTCGACCTAACCAATGCCGGGGCGCAACCCATGTCGTCGCCGGACGGCGCGGTGCGGATTGTTTACAACGGCGAGGTTTACAACCATGTCGAGCTTAGGGCGGAGCTTGAGCGGGATGGCTATTCCTTCAAGTCGCGTTGCGATACCGAGGTTGTTCTCGCCGCTTACGCGAAATGGGGCGTGGACTGTTTCCGGCGCTTCAACGGGATGTGGGCGTTGGCGATACTGGACCTCAATCGGAATGTCGTCGTCCTTTCCCGTGACCGCTTCGGCATCAAACCTCTCTACCATCTACACTCCGGGGGCGTTCTAGCCATCGCCTCGGAGATGAAGCAGTTCCGGGAGTTGCCTTGGTTCTCCCCGGAGCCCAACGACGAGGCGTGCGTGGCGTATTTGGTCAACGGATATGAAATTTCCCCGGACACCTTCCTGAAAGGCGTTAAACTGTTCCCGTCGGCCTCCACCGCCGTGATCGATCTCTCAAACCCCGATCTCGCGATAAAGCCGGAACGCTATTGGAGGCCGGAAGACGTGGAGACGCTCCGGAACGTCGATCCGCGGGACGCCGCCAGGGAAGTGGCGGAGATTTTCCGCGATTCCGTGCGGCTCAGACTCCGCTCCGATGTCCCAGTGGGAAGCTGCCTCTCGGGAGGGCTCGACTCCTCCGCGATTTTCGCGGCGATGTCCTCGCTGGAGCCGAATAAAACATTCTCCGCTTTCAGCGCCTGCTTCGACGACCCGTACGCCGACGAAAGGCTTTTCATGGAAATGGTCGTCTCCGCGACAAACGCGGACCATGTGAAAGTCTTCCCGCAGCCCGAGGATCTGACCGCGGACTTCGCGGATTTCCTGGAGAAACACGACGAGCCGGTCGGCAGCGCCAGTATGTACGCCCAATACAGGGTGATGAAGGCGGCTAGGGCGGCGGATGTTCCGGTGCTGCTCGACGGACAGGGCGGCGACGAGCTATTCTCCGGCTACTGGCCCACCTACTTCCTTTGGCTCGACGGATTGCGGAAGCGGGGTAAATACCTGACGATTCTGGGGGATTGCCTGGGAGCGTTGGCGCCGGGAGGAAACCCGGAACTCTTCAAAGAGGCCGTCGCCACCATGCGCGAATACCGCAAACGCTCCAATCTCCAATACCCCTACTCCATCAACCGGCGCAAATCCGCGGATTTCGCGGAAAGCTCCTCTGTCTATGCGAAACACCGCTCCATGGCGCCCGAGGAATACCGGATATTCGAACTCATGGAGTTGCGACTTCCGCGCCTGCTGAAATGGGAGGACCGGAACTCCATGGCGTTCTCCATCGAGTCGAGAGTCCCTTTCCTGGACATCAATCTCGTCGAGAAAATCCTTTCCTTCCCGTGCGACGCCAACACGCGTCGTGGCTGGACAAAATACCTTTTCCGGAAGGCGGTCGACGACACGTTGCCCAAACGGATAGTTTGGCGGCGCGACAAACGGGGATTCGAGACCCCGCAGGCGCGGTGGTCGCGGAAAGGCCCGTTCCACGAAGCCCTAGCCACTTGGGCCGAACGGAAAAAACATCCCGTGTCCGAATATATCGACACGCCATTCGCGGAAATCGCGGAAACCCTCCAGGCCGGACGCTTCGACGCGACATCCATGTTCAGACTCTATTGCCTAGACGCCTTCCTTGAATCCCTAGCCGGCCGCCCCGCTTGACCTTTCCCCCGCCACACGTTACATTCCTATTCAAGGCGGAGCGGGGAGTAAATGTTAATCCCCGGCAAAGCGCAGTATGTTGCTCGATGATTGTTAAGCCCATGAAAAAATACCTGATAATATATGTTCTGTTCTTTGCTGCAGGATTGTTTGCGCAAACTAAAGCGAGGGATATTGATAAATTCATTGATCATATTCAAGATTTTGAATTACTGAATAAAATATTAGGAAAGGCTGTAATTCCGCCTAAAGGCACAAAACAATCAGAAGTTTTAAAAGTTTTTGGAAAACCTGATAGGATATTTAAAGGAAAAAGATTCATGGGGGGCTACGGTCTAGAAAATCTGTATACTACTCATGTCTATGACATTATACCTCCTAAGTCCAAAGGTTTTTTTGGAGATGCCACTAGAAGGTTATGCATACTTTATGATAATAAGAATAATATGGTTGTTTTAGGAGAAACAATCAATTGCTCTGTGGAGCATAATCGATTGTCAGTATCTTTGAAAAACGAAGAAAAAAGGATATTTTTAGATTTATTACTTGTATACAACAAATTTTACAAAAAGCTTTCTAGCGCGTCTTGGAATATAGAAGCTCCCCCTAAGGTTGACGAGGATAAGGGATTAATATTAGAATAAAAGTGTAACGAGAGCGTTTCCCCCTGACGGCTGAGCCTTTTAAGCGTAGGAGAACTCGGAGCTGCCAATTGGAAAAAATTGAAGATGGGTTATATTGTTTTTTAGGCTAAAGAATCAGTAGCAGGAGGAGTAGAAATGTCTCCACAAGTAATGCGAGTATGCAATGAGGCTATGGAATTATCCCCGTACGAACGTATAGAGCTTATTGAAAATCTTTTTTTTAGCCTTGAAGCTCCTGATGAGCGAAGTAGAATCGACACATTATGGGCTGAAGAGGCGGAAGACCGATTGTCCGCGTATGAATCTGGAGAAATAGAGGCAATTTCTGCCTCGGAAGTTTTCGACAAAGTCAAGCAATCGAGACAATGAAAGTCGATTTTTTAATACAAGCGGAATTAGATTTATGGGAAGCCATCAATAATTACAACGGGAAACAAGTAGGACTCGGATTTGAGTTTGCTGATGAAGTGGCGATTGCCTTATCCCACATTAAAAAATTTCCTGATGCGTGGCACCCCTTATCCGAACATACAAGACGTTGCCAGACTAATAGATTTCCATATGGCATTATATACAAAACACACCCTGATTTAATTTTGATCATAGCGATTATGCATCTTCACTCAGAGCCAAATTCATGGCGAAATAGATTGCACTAGTGATTTCCTCGGAATGCGTGTTTTATGTCGGGCTTGCAGCCCTTTGTCCGTTGTGGGAAATCGTAGTCCCCGGGGCTCCACCCCGGGCTTTGGAATTACGGGCTTACAGCCCTAAAAATGGTGATGGAGTTTGGCGAGATATGTGCCCCGCTTGACCTTTCCCCCGCAACACGTTACATTTCCATTCGAGACGGGGCGGGGAGTAAATGTTAATCCCCGGCAAAGCGCAGTATGTTGTCCAATAATTGTTGTGATTATGAAATATCCAATAATAAATAAAATGAATAATGGTCGACTCAGGGAATTATTGATTGCCCAAGATTACGTTGGGAAGAAATTTGGCGAAGGATTTAATATAATGCTTGGCAATGATGATACTGGTATCCCAGATGCTTTCGTTTTCAATCAAGATAAAGAATTGGTCGCTTGCATAGAGCTTGTCGGGTACACACTAAATAAGATTAACGAGACCCAAAGTCATAGAGAAATCAAACCATTACATTTCGAAATTGACATTGAGAAATGCACCGATATTCACATGCGACAACCTCATCCATTCACACTGATTATTAACCCGACAGCTAATTATTTGACACCTAGGCTTTCGCATATTGGATTTTTTTATGATTGAAATAGCTGGCGACACGCTTTGGGAGCTTTTGCAATTTCCTCATGTGACTAATCAAATTGCGCTTCAGCTCCTCTTTGCTCTTGGG
>WFSE01000025.1 GCA_015486135.1 Lentisphaeria bacterium | reverse complement strand
TCTTTTCCGCGGGCGGCAAAGCATCTATCTTTTGAAAAAGCTCAGGAGAGATTTTCTCCGACAGCAAATCCTTATAGGTGATTTTATCCCCTTTTTCCGCCGAATGAAGCCCACCGCAAAAGACGCAGCAGAGCGCACATACGAGTAGAGCAGCTAGGTTCCCCTTGTGAATCCACATGTTCTTAAACCCCGCTAATTCTGAATTCCCACTCTCTCCAGCCATATGGCAACGCTATCAGAGGCAATCCCCATTCTCCAGCAGCTAAAGCCTTGTTTTAGGTTATGCCACCCTCTTCTCCTCGCCACCTGAAGCTAGCCTATTTCATCTCAAAAGTCAAATAGGGCTCACTGAATAATTGGCAAGCGCTTAAATCCCTCTGCGATGGATTTATAGCCGCGATTCTCGCGGTAGGGGGGGCATAGCCCGGAGGGCGACGGAGGATCGCCGCGTTTCCGACTTTTTCAGCAAGCCCCAAATAACCTTTCACTCTGGCCTATCTCCCCGCTTTAGCATCCCGTTCCGCTTCGAAAAAATCAACGACGCGTTTCCGGTTTTCCAGGAATTGGCAAGACATTCGGATCAAGGAATTCCCGCTGTAACGTAACATCGACTAGCTCCCCTTCGGTCGCATCGGAGGGGAATTGGATTCTGAGATAATTGTCGCTCCAGCCCTCCGCGGATCCGCCTCCGCCACGCTCCACAAGCACCGTCAAGCGTTCTCCAATCTGCGATTCCGCGAATTCCGCGGAAAGACGCCGGGCGAGCTCCCCCATCCGCGACGCCCTTTCCTTCGCCACCCGCTGCGGAACCTTGTCCGGAAAATCGGCCGCCGGGGTCCCTTCCCGCGGGGAAAATCGGAAGACATGGATATTCGCCAGAGGGAGGCTGGCCACAAAGTCCAGCGATCTCTCGAAAAGCTCGTCGGTCTCCCCCGGAAAGCCGACAATTATATCGGTTCCCAAATGGATGCCCGGCACCTTGTCCGCCGCGGCGGCCGCGAAATCCGCGAATTCCGTGGTTGAACGCCCCCTCCCCATCCGCTCCAAAATGTCGTCCGAACCATGTTGCAACGGCACATGGAGAAAACGGCACACCTTGGAGTTGGTCGCCATAAGGTCTAAAACGCGTCGATTCTCGGGATGGGGCTCCATAGAGCTCAAACGTACCCGAAAATCCCCTGGCACCGCCACGATTTCATCCACAAGGTCGAAAAGACGGACTCCGCAATCGTCGTAGGAACTTATATTCACGCCAGTCAGTATGATTTCCCGATGCCCGGCGTCGACCAAATAACGAACCTCGTCCAGCACCTCCGAACGCGCCCTGGAACGCTCCCGCCCCCGCACCAAAGGCACCACGCAATACGAACAAAACGAATCGCATCCATCCTGAACTTTGACGAACGCGCGTTGCCGGAAAGGGAAAATCGCCGTGGATTCCTCGCGGAAAACGCCAGAGGGCGCCGCCCATCCGTCCTCGACCATGGCCCCGCCCTCCCCGACGATATCGGCAATCCGGATCTTCCCCGCGTTGGGAGCCGCGCAATCCACGGTCGTGGCGCTAGACCAATAGTCGGGATCTCGCTCGCAATCGCAACCACACGCCACGACTATCGCGCCGGGATTCCTCTCCCTGGCTTTTTTCGCGGCGGCGCGGCTTTTCCTAGCGGCTGTGGCGGTAACGGAACACGTGTTAACGATAACCACGTCGGCGGCCTCGTCGGGAGATACGACGCTAAATCCCGCCTCCACCAGTCGTCCCGACATCAAAGCGGTGTCGGCTTGGTTCAAGCGGCACCCCAAAGTCACCACCGACACCTTTTTGGCAGCGGCGCATCCATGCTCGCCGGAAGCGCTCACGCGGCGGGCTTCCCCTCTTTAGCCCCCCCAGCCTTGCCCTTCTTGGCGCTATTCTCCAGATCGATAAGATCCAGCATTATATTCAACGCCTCCCCCAAGATAATATCGTCGTCTTTCACCTCTTGGGTCTTAGACGAGGTCGTCCGCTCAAGAATTTTATCCTGTTTTTCGATCGCCTTCTTGTCACTCATCATGAGGGCCCAGCGCGTTTTCTCGTTCAAAGGCAGTTCCTTGCGAGTGTTTATCTCTTTAAGATGCTTGATGAGCGATTTGAGCTCCACAAACTTCTGATTGCCGTCCACCCTCTTTTGGGATTTCTCCTTGAGCGTTGGCATGTAACTTTTCAGCTCGTCGAACGCCAAATAATCGGTGGCGTCAATCGCATCCCAAGGAAGCGCCGTCTTCAAACTCGACTCTCCCAAATCGTTAAGCGCGTCCGTGATATCCGGAAGCACGATATCCGGACTAACCCCCTTGCGTTGCGTGGAGTCGCCATTGATCCGGTAAAACTTCGCTATGGTTATCCGCAACTGCCCCGGATCCATCTTCAATCCGAAATGGCTAAGCACGTTCTTCAAGTCGTAGATGGTCTGCACCGTCCCCTTCCCATGGGTATGGACATCGCCAACAACCACTCCCCTACCGTAGTCCTGTATCGCCGCGGCGAATATCTCGGCCGCGGAGGCGCTGAACCTGCTGATAAGGACCACCAACGGCCCGGAATAAAATGTCGTGTCGTCGGTGTCGCATTCCACCTGGGGCGTGCGGCTGTAGGCGTTTCTAACCTGCACCACGGGGCCGGAGTCAATAAACAATCCCGTCAGCTTGACCGCCTCGGACAGGCTCCCTCCACCGTTGCTCCGCATATCCACGACCACGCCATCCACCTGCTCCTTTTGGAATTTCTCCAAAATCTTCTTGACATCCCGGGTAACGCTGGTGTAGTCCGGCTTGCCCGACGCGGCACCTTGAAAGTCTATATAGAAAGAGGGAACATTGATTATCCCTACCTTCCTCTTTGTCCCGTGGTCGTCCAAAACCTTTATCGTCCCCTTCGCCTCCTGGTCTTTGAGAACAACCTTGTCCCTCACAATCGAAATAACCTTGGGCACCCCATGCGCCCCCTGGAAGCCTT
Source organism: Lentisphaeria bacterium (assembly GCA_015486135.1). GTDB lineage: Bacteria > Verrucomicrobiota > Lentisphaeria > Victivallales > JAADHT01 > WFSE01. Next base: position 1,859 of record WFSE01000025.1, on the reverse strand, counting down.
TCACAACGTAAAGATCCACCCTGGTGCCCCTCACGCCTCTAATCAAATGGACCACATTGGTTAGGGGCATGTCAACTATATCGACGGGGTCTCCTCCATTCTGCCCAACCGCCACAATACGGTCTTCCTTCTCCAGACGACCGTCGCGGTCGGCGGGCCCTCCCGGAATAATACTTACGATCTTGGTGTACCCGTTGTCGTCCGTCGAAAGCACCGCGCCAATTCCCGTTAGCGACAACTTCATATTTATGTCGAAGTCCTCCGAGGAGCTTGGCGCCATGTATCCGGAATGGGGGTCGAGAACCTGCCCCAAACTAGCGAGATAAAACTCGAGCCTGTCTATAGGGCGCTTCTTCTCCAGGCTATCCACCAACGTGTTGATGCGTTTCAGTATGCGCTCCGCGGGAGGTTTGCTCCAAAGTTTGGCGAACTTCTCGCCTTTCGACGCGCCGGCCGAGGCCTTCCCTCCCTTCTTCGTGGCGTCGAGCTTCATCGCCTTCTCCGCCAATTTCAAAGTCAAAAGATCGTTTTTAAGCTTTTTCCGCCATAATTCCTTCAAGTCGGCGTTGGTTGGACGCTCCGCCTTCTTACGGTCTATTGAAAAACTCTCGTCCTTCGTGAAATCAAACCCTTTCTTCAGCTCCTTTTTGGCGAAATCGCGGTAGTCGCGCAAACGCTTTAAAAGTCGATCGTACACCTTGAAGGCGAAATCTATATCGCCGCGCTTCAACTGGTCGTCAAGCTCCCCCTTCTCCTTCGCGAACTCCGCGACATCCTCCTTGGTAAGATAGAATTTCCCAGGATCCAGTGTGTCTATGTACTCGTTGAAAAGCTTCTCCGAGAGATCGTCGTCCAACGGATGCAGAGCATATTCCTGATTTACCAACATATTGGCGGCGACACGGGCGATCAGACCCAAATCGGGATCTATTTTCTGCTTGTCCGCGGAATCGGCGCCATCTCCGCGCACCTCGGCCGCGCAAGTGACAAACGCCACAAGGAAGCATCCCGCTACCCACATCCGAAACGTAAACGCCCATCCCTGGCGACGATAAGTCCTGATTCCCATATCTTTCTCCTGCTTGCGAAACATGTCGCGACTAATACGGCCCCCCGCTCCAGACATATGTCAAAACCAACCAATTCGACCGCTATTCCAGTCAATTTGTTCCTTTTGGCGAGAGGATTTTCCCGCGGAAAGCGGTAAGGTAGTACCCGAACGGCGACGCTTCAAGCGGCACCTGGTGAAGACAACCCCAGAGGAGAATGGATTCGTGGACACATTAACAACAATAAAAACAAGACGGACAGTGAGGCAATACAAGAACGACGTGGTCTCGAAAGACGACTTGGCGACACTTATCGACGCCGCGAGAATGGCGCCATCCGCCGCGAACATGCAACGGATACGCTTCGTGGTCGCGACAAGCGCGCCATTGGTCGAGAAAATCCTTCGCCACACCGCATGGGGCGGCTTCGTCAAGCCTCGACGCACTCCGACATGGGGCGAGGACGCGCCGGCGGCGTTCATATTGCTGACATCCACCGAATCCCCCGAAAAGGAAACCATCCACGCGGATGCCGGGGCGGCCATTCAAAACATCGCCCTAGCGGCGGTGGAACTCGGACTGGGAACTTGCTGGATCGCGTCCTTCGACAAAACCGCCGTCGCCGAGGCGCTTGATCTGCCATCCTCCTCGCACCCGTTGTATCTCGTAGCGGTGGGGTATCCCGGCGAATCGCCGGTCTCGGAAACCGTCGAAGACGAAGACTCCCTCAAATACTACTTGGACGACAACGACACCCTCCATGTGCCGAAACTATCGGTGGACGCATTGACAACTGTCTCTTATACACAT
>WFSE01000024.1 GCA_015486135.1 Lentisphaeria bacterium | reverse complement strand
TGCGGAGGCTGCAAAGGGTAAGAGGAGCTTTAACCCAACGAAAGTTAATTGGCAGACCCTTATTAGGGAAATAGGAGGAACGAAAGAATGAAAAGAAGCGTGATAAAGATAGACGAGAGCAAGTGCGATGGTTGCGGGGTTTGCGTTCCGGACTGTCCGGAGGGCGCGTTGCAGATTATCGACGGCAAGGCGAGGTTGGTCAGCGACCTTTTCTGCGATGGCCTGGGCGCTTGCGTCGGGACGTGCCCTAAAGGTGCGATATCGGTGGAGGTGAGGGAGGCCGAGCCTTACGACGAGAAGCGCGTGATGCGCGAGAACATCATCCCGAAAGGGGAGAACACCATCGCGGCGCACTTGAAGCATTTGAAGGATCATGGCGAGACAAAGCTATACGAACTGGCGCTGGAGACGTTGAAAGAGGAAGGCGTTCCTGTTCCGGAGGCGAAGCCGGAGCCGATGGCGTGCGGATGTCCCGGGACGATGGCGAAGGCGATAGAGCGTCGGGCGCCCGCGGCTGGGGAAGGCGGGGGGACGCCCGTGGCGTCGCGGCTTTCGCAATGGCCAGTGCAGTTGCGGTTGGTCCAGCCTGGAGCGGGATATTTCCAGAATTCCGATTTGCTCGTCGCCGCGGATTGCGCGGCATTCGCGCACGGCGATTTCCACAGACGGTATCTGGAGGGGCGTTCGGTGGTTGTCTTTTGTCCGAAACTGGACCACGACATAGAGAGTTACATCGCGAAACTGGCGGAGATGTTCAAGACCGCCGGGATAAAATCGATAACGATCGCCAGAATGCAGGTCCCGTGCTGCGGAGGGACGGAGATCGTGATACAAAAAGCCTTGGAACTGGCGGGCAAGGATATCCCCGTCAAAGTGGATATCATAACCGCCGAAGGAGAGGTGCTCTAATAGGGCTTGCTGAAAAAGTAGCGAACGTGCCGGGCCGCCAGCAATGGCGGGAAACCGAAATCCGAAGCCCGAAATTAGAAATCCGAAACAAACTCAAAATGCGAATGATTCAAATCAGAAATAATACGGCAAAAATGCTCGAGGAGTTTGGATTTCGAGCATTTAAATTTTTGAAAATTCGGATTTATCCTGCTTCGCAGTTGCGTCGCATTGCTCGGCTAGGTTTCGGATTTAGGATTTCTTATTTCGAGTTTCCGAACCTTTTAGAGGAACTTAGTCCAGTGAGTATTAATTATTAAGGAGGTCCTATGAATATTGATTCGAGCAACAAGATCGAGATGTCGAAGGCGCACGACTTGGCGGCATTGGCGGAATACGCCGACGGCGCGGTGGTCAGCCGGGAGATCGTCAACAAGGGCGTGGGCACCTTGACCGTGTTCGCATTCGACGCGGGACAGGCCATCAGCGAGCATTCCGCGCCTTTCGACGCCATCGTGCAGATTCTGGACGGCGAGTCCGTGTGGACGATTGGAGGCGAGCGGGTCGTCTGCTCCGCCGGGCAGATAATGATCATGCCCGCCAATGTGCCCCACGCGGTGAAGGCCGAGAAGCGGTTCAAGATGCTTTTGACAATGATAAAAGGCGGTAAATGAGCGGTAGAACGACATATTCCACCGACGAGCTGATCGAGCGGATGAAGAGCTATTTCGGCGACGACGAACGCCGGATCGCCCACGCTTTGGCGGTGCTTGACAACGCCAAGGCGATTAACGCTGCGGAAGGCGCGGATTCCGTCGTGGTCGAGGCGGCGGCGGTGCTCCACGACATAGGGATACACGAGGCGGAACGGAAGCACGGCTCGTCCGCCGGGAATTTCCAGGAGATCGAGGGACCACCAATCGCCGCCGGAATTTTGGCGGAGTTCGACCTTCCTTCGGACAAGATGGAGCATGTGCTGAAAATTATCGCCAACCACCATAGCGCCCGGGATATCGACACCTTGGAATTCAGGGCGCTGTGGGACGCCGATTGGCTCGTCAATATTCCAGACGAGTTCGATCTGAACGATACCGGGAGGATATCCCGGTTGATTGAAAAGGTTTTCAAGACGAATACCGGCGGAAAACTGGCCGCGGAGAGGTTTCTCCAGCCAACGCCGGACGAGAGGAAATATTAATACGGAGTGGCAACTCCATAAAAAAAGGAGGAGAACAATGAGTATGTTCTGCTATCAATGCCAAGAGGCCTGCAAGGGTGTCGGATGCGATGTCGCCGGAATGTGCGGCAAGAAAGAGGACACCGCTAAACTTCAGGACATGTTGATTTTCGCGTCCAAAGGTTTGGCGGTCGTCGCGGAGAACGCGGGGCTCGCCGAGGACCAGGAGATCGGAGACCTGCTTTGCGAGGCCTTGTTCGTCACCGTGACGAATACCAACTTCGACAACGCCGCGATTACCGCGGAGATCACAAAGGTTTTGGCGAAACGCGACGAGATCAGGAATGGCGCGTCGATGCCGGACGGATTGCCGGAGTGCGCGACTTGGACTGGCGATGAGTCGGAATATGTAGCCAAAGGCGAGAAGGAAGGCGTATTGTCGACCGCCAACGAGGATGTCCGGTCGCTCCGCGAACTTCTGGTTTACGGGCTCAAAGGAACCGCCGCCTACGCGCATCACGCTGCCGTGCTTGGTAAACGCGATCCCTCTATTTTCAAAGGTATGGTCAAAGGGTTGGCTTCGACCACGAAGGATCTTTCCGTCGATGAGATGGTTGGGGAAGTTTTGGCGTCGGGAGAGATCGCCGTGACGACGATGGCCACGCTGGACGCCGCCAACACTGGCGCGTATGGCACTCCGGAAGTAACCGAGGTGAACATTGGCGTCGGGGACAAGCCCGGCATCCTAATTTCGGGCCACGACCTCAAGGATCTCGAGATGCTGCTGGAGCAGATCGACGCGATGGGCGCGGATGTCGATGTTTACACCCATGGCGAGATGCTTCCGGCCCATTATTATCCAGCATTCAAGAAGAATTCGCGGATGCGCGGCAACTACGGTAACGCCTGGTGGAAGCAGAAAGAGGAGTTCGAGTCGTTCAACGGCCCGATTCTCATGACCACCAACTGCATTGTGCCGGTGAAGGATTCCTACAAGGACAGAATCTTCACTACCGGCACCACTGGATGGCCCGGCGTGAAGCATATCGACGCCGACGCCGACGGCAAAAAGGATTTCTCCGAGATAATCAAGCTCGCCGAGAAGTGCCAAGCCCCGACGGAAATCGAGACGGGCAAGATTGTCGGTGGATTCGCCCACGATCAAGTAATGGCGCTGGCGGGCAAGGTTGTCGAGGCGGTACAGTCCGGCGCGATCAAGCGCTTCGTCGTCATGGCCGGTTGCGATGGCAGGCACAAGACCCGGGATTACTTCACGAAGGTCGCGGAGCAACTGCCGAGTGACGCGGTCATTCTCACCGCGGGATGCGCGAAGTATCGTTACAACAAGTTGAATCTTGGCGACATCGGCGGGATCCCCCGCGTCTTGGACGCCGGACAGTGCAACGACAGCTATTCCCTCGCGGTTATCGCGCTGAAGCTGAAAGAGGCGTTTGGCTTGGATGATATCAACGAGCTTCCGCTTTCGTTCGATATCGCATGGTATGAGCAAAAGGCGGTTGCCGTCCTGCTGGCTCTTCTCCATCTCGGAGTCAAGGGTATCCGCTTGGGCCCGACGCTTCCGGCGTTCGTATCCCCCAACGTGCTGAAGGTGCTGGTCGAGAACTTCGATATCAAGCCCACGGCTACGGTCGAGGAGGATGTCGAGGCGATTATGGCCGGAAAGTAATTGCGAATATCCCGCGGATATCGCGGGATTGCGATTGGAAATTACGGCGGTGTCACATTGTGGCACCGCCGTTTTTTTGTTGGCGCTGTGGCTGGACAGGGGGACAGGGGGACAGGGGGACGACAGACGCAGGACTCGGGACTCATGGGAGTTATGGGAGTTATGGGACGGGGATATGCTACCACCCGTTCTGCGTCCTGAGTCCTGAGTCTTGCGTCCAAAAGGCCGAGCCAATCAAAGCACTTGGCAATTATTTAGCGGCCCCTACATCATCTTTTTAAAGTCTTCGAACAGGTAGTAGGGGTCGTGCGGGCCTGGTGCGGCCTCGGGGTGGTACTGGACCGCGAACATCGGCTCCGATTTATGCCGGATGCCTTCCACTGTCTGGTCGTTGAGGTTGAGGTGGGTGACTTCCAGGCAATCGGGGATCGAGTCGGTGTCCAGTCCGAAGTTGTGGTTTTGCGATGTTATTTCCACGCTGGCGTCGGAGAGTTTCATCACGGGATGGTTGCAGCCGTGGTGTCCGAATTTCAACTTGAAGCGGTCTGCGCCGCAGGCCAGCCCTAGAATCTGATGCCCCAGGCATATTCCCATGACGGGGATTTTTCCGATTAGTTTTTTAGCCGCTTCGACGGCGTAGGAGACCGCCGCGGGGTCCGCGGGGCCGTTGGAGAGGAAAACACCGTCGGGATTCATCGCCAGAACGTCTTCCGCGGGGGTCGACGCCGGAACGACGGTGACGCCCATGCCGTGCAGCCGCAACGAGCGGAGGATATTCCATTTGACGCCGAAGTCGTAGGCGACGATGTTGTATCCCACTGGTGGCAACTCATCCGCCACTCCCCAACTAGCGGTAAGTGTTCCATCCGCATCCCATTCGTATGTTTCCTGGCATGTGACTTTCGCGGCGTAGTCTTGTCCGACGAGACCTTCCCACGCTTTGGCTCGGTCGACCCCTTCGTCTTCGGAGATATCGCCGGAGCAGCACATGAATCCTTTCATCGCGCCGAATCCGCGTAGTTTGACTGTCAGCGCCCTGGTGTCCACGCCGGCGATGGCGGGAATGTCCTTTTCAATCAAGAGATCGGTGAGCGATTGCTCGCAACGCCAGTTGCTGGGAGGGTTGACGGAGCGCGTGATGAATCCGTTCAGGAAGAGGGAACGTGATTCCATGTCGGCGGCGTTGATGCCGGTATTGCCTATCTCGGGATAGGTCATGGTCACGAATTGGCCAGCGTACGACGGGTCGCTCAATATCTCTTGATAGCCCGACAATCCCGTGTTGAACACAACCTCCCCCACGGTATTCCGCTCGGCGCCCGTGGCGTATCCCCGGAATACTGTGCCGTCCTCCAACGCCAAGAACGCCCTTCTAGAGCGCATCCGCCTCCACTCCGATTCGAACGACATGTCACCTCCAACTAAAACGCAATGTCCAATGCTTCCGGAAAAGCCGTCCGTCCAATCATAGAGCGACACCGGAAATAGTCAACCTCGATGGGGGACGGCTTGCCGAAAAAACGGCTTAATGGTGGCTAAGCGAGGTCCCATATTTGAAAAAAAACTGCCGGACTATATTTTACCTTGATGGTTTCGCATAGCCACTCTAGCGGGTGGAGGCGGCTTCGTGCTTTTTCTGACACCTACAAAAGGGGTTGACAATGGCGGATAATGACAACGCTTCCGAGAAAGACGTGAATGTTGGAAATGATAGCGGCTCTACAGGCGATGTTCAGGTGTCGGGGCATTCGAAGGCGAAGGTTGTGGCGGGGAATGTTCTTTTTCCGTTTATGCTTGTTACTAGTTTGTTTGCCTTGTGGGGGTTTGCCAACGATGTTACCAATCCCTTGGTCAAGGCGTTCCAGGACGTTTTCGTCATCAGCAGCTATCAAAGCAGCTGGGTGCAGGCGGCGTTCTACGGCGGATACGCCACGATGGCGATTCCCGCGGCGCTGTTCATTCGCAAGTTTTCCTACAAGGCGGGGATTCTGATTGGATTGACCCTCTACGCCACGGGAGCGATGATATCGTGGCCGGCGGCGGCTATGGCCAATTTCAACCTGTTCCTTGTCGCTTTGTATGTGTTGACGTTCGGACTCGCCTTCCTCGAGACCACCGCCAACCCGTTCATTCTCTCGATGGGGTCCGCGGAAACCGCGACCCGGAGGCTGAACTTGGCCCAGTCGTTCAACCCCATGGGGTCGCTGGTTGGTATGTCCGTGGCCAGCTTGGTGATTCTGGCGAACCTCCATGTGCAGTCTTTCAGAACTGATGTCAGGGAGTTCCAAGACACCCAGAAGGCCGTCAGCACGATGGTTGATCTGAAGAAGGCAGGGAAGGATGCCAAAGCTATCGAGGCGAATGTCGATGTGAAGCGCTATTTCGAATCCACGTTCCCCGCCGGGGAGACGCGCGACGCGGCGGTGACGGCCGCCGAAAAAGTTCTTGCATCGCCAATTCCGAAGGCGAAGGCGAAAACCGCGGCCCCACTCAAGAGCGCCTTGCTAGGGGCGTTGTTCTCGAAAATAACTATCGATCCCAGTTTGAAGAAATACCTCGACAACATCGTTGTTAATGG
>WFSE01000023.1 GCA_015486135.1 Lentisphaeria bacterium | reverse complement strand
GGATTGCAATGCTGTCCAAGATAATTTCAAAACGGCCATTTTGCAACCTCCTCCAGCCTCAACCCCGCCCTTGACCTGAAAACGACCCCCTCCGAAAACAAACGCGTTGTTTCATCTTATGGATTATGCTGTCCAAAAGCGAACCCCGGCAGAAGCGGCTGGTATCCGCCCCCCGTGGCCTGCAGGGCCTGCCCCCGCTATTTTATCATTTTCCTACTTGTTTTTTTGTTAATTCAGCCATAAATGGCCCTTAGCGCAAGAAAGTTAACCGGAGAAACTTAAAATAAGGCTTTTTAGTTGTTTTCTCCTATTGCAAATGATATTCCATTCGAACTTTTAATTTTCATTCTTTTTATGCCGGCCTCCCGTAATTTGCAGCTAAGCCATTCTTCTTCTCCTATCGCATACGCTTTTGTCCATAGCTCCAGCCTGGCGGGATCTTCCCGCGTGATTATATCATCCAAGGTTGAGGTGTGCCATTTTCTGAAACTTCCAATATCCGGCATGGCAAGCACTTCAAGCAAGCGATTTGTGTTTATTATTCTATATCTCTGTTTCGGCCTGTAAAACTCATTGCAACCAGAGGCATCCCATTCCATCGGATGCCTCACCACCCCGGCTCTGACCATGTTCAAGTCGATATAGAACAGGCATTCCCCCAGATGCTTCCCGTCCTGAATCAACGTTGAATGAAAACGACCACTCCAGAACGAACCGCTTTTATTTGTCTCCATATTATAAAATTGCCCCATCCTCCCATGGAGATAACAGAGGCCTTCGGATATGCGTTTCCCTTTTCCGGAGGATAGCAACAGATGAACATGATTGCTTGTCACAATATAGTCGAGAATATCAATCTTATACCGCTTGCTCATTTCAAACAGCTGACGCAGATAAAACCAGCGGTACTTTTTGTAACGGAAAAGGAATTCCCGATTATGGCATCTGTGGGTTATATGATAGCAAGCGTTATCCAGCCAACCTCTTGTCCTTCTTGGCATGCTCAAATCCTTATTTTAAGATTCTTCGGTTAACTTTCTTACGCTAAGCTATATCCTTTACCGTTTTTTGCAAGTAATTGAATACAAATATGTCAAATTTAGCGGGGGCAGGCCCCGTAAGCACGCAGATGGTTTTCACCATGCGGCGGAGCTTCCCATCCAGTCCCGGAAAATCTAATGATCCCCAAATCACCTTCAACCGTCCATTTGACCTTAAAAACCCCTTAAGTAAGTGCCATTCGGGGCAGGCCCCGTAAGCCATCCTCCGTCGCCCTCCGGGCTATGGAGGACAGGCGGACTCACGGGACAGCAGTCGCTCCGCTAGTTCTAATGCGTCAATGGGCCACAACGGTTCCGGGCGCGGATGCCGCACATGCGGGAGTCCCTCTTCCGGACGGCAAGCGAGAATTCGCTCCACCCATCGCGCGGGCACCGCGTCTTTTCCGTAAACGGCGCCTAGCAGGGCCCCGCATATGGCGGCGTTGGTATCGGTGTCTCCGCCGCGGGAGATGGTATCGACCACGGCCTCCTCGAGGTTCGGCGCATGAAGCAATTGCCACAATGCGTTTTGGAACGCCAGGAGGACCCAGCCCGACAATCTAGTGTAGTCGTCCGGGGGGGCGTCCGCCGCCTTGGCGATCGTCTCCGCGAGGGGCGCGGCGACGTTCCTCTCCTCCGCCCAAAGAACTATTTGCCCGTAAAGGGAACGCGCGTCGACACAGGTCTTGATGGCATGGGCTATCGCCATCGCGAAAAGCGCGTTCGCCTGTCGGCAAATCTCATGGACATGGGTCAACGCGGCATCCTGTTCCGCCCATTCGGCGACCTGACCAAGTTCGCGGCCCGCGCCGAAAATCCCCAAGGGGCTGACGCGCATCATCGCGCCGTTCGCCTGGCTATCGGGATTGGGCTGGCCACATAGCGCGGAAGAGATGGTGCCGCCGCAATCAAAGGGCTCGGAACGCCACCACCACAAATACGCCTCGCGCGCCTTTTCCGGATCGTATTCGCCCCGCTCCACCAACATACGGGCAAGCACCAATGCCATTTCAGAATCATCCGTGGGCTGCCCCGCCAAGGTGCCCCAAGTTCCGCCATCAGCGAGATCCCGAACGCCATTCGGATACTCGCCGCGAATGGAATCCCTCGATCGGAACTCCACCAGTCCGCCCAAAGAATCCCCGGCGAGTTGCCCGAGTAAGCACCCCTGGGCCCGGGAAATCATAAAATCATCGGGCTTGCACAATGCGCACCTCCAAGTTTTTCAAGTCTAAAAATCAAACATGCCATAACTAACGTTCTCATATCACACATTTTCACTTTGTTGGCTACTCAAGCCTTCCCGGGATCAACGCCCGCTAGGAATTATACGGTCGTCACACCATATAACCCCAGCGAGGATATGCGCAAAGGAAGCTTTTTCCCCCTCTTCTGTGCCCCCGGGGGCATCAGAATCCCCACATGAAGCCAAGCGGCTAAGCCGGATACCCTATTGAACAAAGGTATGACATATGAACGCATTACTCCGTCCCTAGCCCTGAAATTAAGAACTCTTGCAACGGAGTCCTCGCTGTCCGCAAATTTCATGTATCTAAGTTCGTCGCTAGGGAGCTCTGCATCTGACAGGTTGAAGGGCTTCTCCTGATCCAGGACCTTCACTGTGAAAATACCGTATACCAGTATTTCCCCTTCTGGATTAACTTCGCATTTCAGGGTAACAAAATGCCCCAAACAGTGGTATCCTTCTATCAAGGCTGATTCGCCGTCCGCTACTATATTCATTCCACTTTCCCTTTCGAATATCACGAATATTGGGGTCGGGCAATTACTTGATTTTTATTTGGCCTACCGAATCCCTTCAGCAACCTGGTTCTCTATCCAACCAGGCGTTGCAGGCTTTCTTCCCACGAAGCCTTGAACGCGGTGTCGGTCGCGAACAGTTTATACAGTTCAAGCTCGTCTTTGCGTCGCGCCAGCATGACTTCCTTGAGTATCTTCTCAAAAGCCAGCTTGCGGTTATGCGGGTCCGGATTATCCCGATATTTGAGTTCGAAATCTTTATGCGCCTTGATGCTGTCGGCGATATTGATAAATTTCACGCGCTGCTCTTCAGGTGTAGCGCTCCACCCCTGGAACCATCTCTCGTTGAAGGCGCGGATAATATCGTCGAGCGGGTCCTTCTCGTCTTCCGCATGCGCGCTTCGCGGATTGGGGTTTTGCGGGTCCACTTCCGTCTCGGAGTCGTCCAGCCCAATCGCGTGATTCAGCTTCACGCGCTCCAGTCCGTAGGAGGATAGATCAACCGATTCCAGCAGCGCGTCCAGCATATCCCGATCGGGATCTTCGACCTTGAGTTTGGGAATCAGAAATTTCAGGAACCAGAACAGCTTTTCCCAAGCGACCAATTCAAAAGGCATGATCGACGCCATTTGCCCGTAGATTTTCACGAACTGCTTCGCCTTGATCTTGAAATCAATTTTGTCTTCGTTTTCAAGCTCCAATTCGACATTGAATCGATTTGCCGCCGTGTCGATAATCGGGCTAAGGCTGTCGGCGTCCTCATTGTTGAAATACCGCTCCACGAAATCCTCGACTTCGAACCACTCGTAAACACCCTCGTCGTCCAGAGCGTCTTTCAACTCATGCAGAACGTTGACGTCGGTGGCTTCCGATAAGCTGGTCGCCGTGTAGAATGGATCGAAGGCCTTCTTGATGTCATCGACGCTATTGAAGAAATCCAGAATGAAGAGGTCTTCGGTTTTTTTGCCCAGCTTCGGCGCGGAGCGGTTCAGGCGCGACAAAGTCTGCACGGCCATCACGCCCTGCAATTTCTTATCCACGTACATCGCCGTCAGCTTGGGCTGATCGAACCCCGTCAGATACTTGTTGGCCACGACCAGCAGACGATAGTCGTCCGTGTCAAACTTATCCCGCGTTTTCGTCTCCGGGAAGCCATTCATCCCGGCCTCGCTATAATCAACGCCGTCCACCGTCTTCTCGCCGGAAAAAGCGACCAAGACCTTGAACGGATTGTCCCGCGCCGCGAGCAGGCGCGTGATCGCCTTGTAGTATCGAATCGCCATTTCAATGTTTTGCGTGACCACCATCCCCTTGGCCTTGCCGCGCAGCTTCTTGGCGTTCACCACGCTGGAGATGAAATGCTCCAACATAATCTCCGCCTTGGTGTCTATCGTCTGCTGGCTTCTCTCCACGTAGGCGCGCAATTTTCTCTGCGCCTTCTTGGTATTAAACTCGGGATTCTCGGCGATCGACTTTTCTATCTCGTAATAGCTCTTGTAGGTCGTGTAGTTGGCCAGCACATCCAGAATGAACCCCTCCTCTATCGCCTGCTTCATGCTGTAGAGGTGAAACGGCGCGAAGCCGCCATCGGGTTGTTTTCGACCGAACTTCTCCAAGGTCGTGTTCTTGGGCGTGGCGGTAAACGCCAGATAAGACGCGTTGCCCCGCATCTTGCGGCTCCGCATCGCCTCGATGATTTTGTCCTGCGCGTCCATCGCGTCGTCGTCTTCCCCGTCATCCGTTTTTTTACCGATGGCGCGGTTCATATTGTCATGCGCGCTACCACTTTGCGAACTGTGCGCCTCGTCAATAATCACGGCGAACTTCTTGTCGCTCAAGTCGGCAATCCCGTCAACGATGAACGGGAATTTTTGAATGGTGGTTATGATGATCTTCTTGCCACTCTCAAGCGCGCCGCGCAACTCGGCCGAATTGTACGCTGGCGCTATGATGTTCTTGACCTCGGAAAACTCCTTGATGTTCTCTCGCAACTGCTTGTCCAGCAGGCGGCGGTCGGTTACCACGATGACCGAATCAAACAGCGGCTTATCCTCCCCCTTCATATAGGTTTCAATCAACTGGAACGCCGCCCAGGTGATGGAATTGGATTTGCCCGAACCCGCCGAATGCTGGATCAAATAGGTTTGCCCCACGCCGTGCTCGCTGGCGTGGGCGGTCAGCTTGCGCACCACGTCGAGTTGATGATAGCGCGGAAAGAACAGCGCGCGTTTGGCGAGCCTGTCGTTGGAGGAACCATCGAGCCGCACGAAATGCTGGATGATATTGGCTAGACTCTCGCGGGCGAACACCTCCTCCCACAGATACGCCGTCTTGTGGCCGTTCGGGTTGGACGGATTGCCCGCGCCGTGGTTGTGCCCCTTGTTGAACGGCAGAAAAAAGGTGCTTTTGCCCGCCAGGTTGGTGGTCATATACACCTCGTCCGTATCCACCGCCATATGCACGAGACAGCGCCCGAATTGCAGCAGAGGTTGAGCTGTGTCGCGATCTTCGCGGTATTGCTTCTGCCCGTGGTAGCGGGCGTTTTGACCGGTCCACGGGTTTTTCAGTTCCAGCGTGATCAGCGCGACGCCGTTGACGAACAGCACCATGTCGATCTCCTGCCCGGGATTGGTCAGGGAATAGCGCACCTGCCGGGTAACGCTGAAAATATTGGAAGCGAAATTGTCATGCACCGATTGCGAGGAACTGGCCAGGGGCGCGGGATACATCAGGTGGAAAAAGGCGTCGTCCACCGCCAGCCCCCTTTTCAACAGATGCAAGACACCGTGCTTTTTGATCATCTTGTCGAAGCGCTCAAGTATTTTGCGCCTCCAGTCCACCGCCGAATCGCGCTTCAGCTTCTCCAGCTCATCGCCTTGCGCGCTCTCGAGAAACCGCCAGAAAAACCGTTTGTCCACAGCGAATTCCGCGTCGAAATCATCCGAAAACCCCATCTTGTAGGTCTTGGCCGCGCCGTAGGCGACGCTTTCCTCCGCCACCTCATTCAGCGACAACTCCTCGCGGCAGGTGCCAGTGAGGGCTTTTTCGATCAAAGCTTCCAGGGCTTGTTCATTGGTTTTGCTGACCATTGGTTATTTCTCCTCGCGTTGGTTGATCGGCACAGTCTTGTATCCATGCCAGATCCCGCTCGGGAGCATGGGAACGAAGCGGCTTTTGTGGAGCCTCCGCGAGCGACAAATCCATTTACGGAGCGTAAAACGCGAAATACGCTCCACAAAACATTTAATGGCGTATCCACGCTCCACAAACTTCTCCCCAAAGAATAGAGCAATCATAGCACCTCTTTTCCTTCCGCGAGATTGATCAATCGGGAAAAAACAAGAATAGCCGAACGGCGCCCACTGCTTGGACGCAACTCCCGCAATATCCCGATTTCTTTCAATTTTTTCAACATCGTAGCGCCGGTTTTTTCGTGAACATCGCATTTTTGATTGAGAACCTTCACCATATCCGAGCTAATGAAAATGGGCTTGGAAAAAATCCCGTCAAGCAAATAAACAGCGTATTGCGACCGGGTAGTCTCCTGTATTTTCACCTTGGTTTCCTCATAGAGCGCCATCATGCTACGCACCCTTAAACTGTTTTGTCGGGCTTGATGCTCGACGGCCTCAAGAAAAAATGAAATCCAGCCGTTCCAATCTCCATGACGCGAGATATTGCCAAGACGTTGATAATACGCGTCGCGGTGACTCTCCAAATACTCACTCAAATAAAACATGGGCTGGGACAGCACCTTTTTTTGAAACAAAAACAACGGAATCAACAGACGTCCGATACGGCCATTACCATCCTTAAAGGGATGCAACAATTCGAATTGGGCGTGAGCCACCGCGGTCTGCAATAAAAAATCACTATCATCAATCCGCAGATAATGTTCCCATTTCCGCAAATGATCCTCCATGATCAATGGCTCCGGAGGCACGAAACTGGCTTCTTCCATGGCGCATCCGTCGGGGCCGATCCAGTTCTGGTCTTCGCGGAACACTCCGGGGTTTTTATTATGACCGCGCACGCTATCCAGAAGAATTTCATGCAACTGGCGAATAAAGCCCAATGTTATCGGACGCTCCTTCAGAACATCGTGCGACATCATCAACGCGCGGCGATAATTGAATATCTCCTGAATATCCTTCTCTTTTTCACCGGTTCGCAGCAGTCCCGCCTCATGCTCCAAAACCTCGTCGACGGTTGCCTGCGTTCCCTCTATTTTGGAGGAAAGCACGGCTTCACGAGTGGTTAGAGGCGACAGCATGACTTCAGGATTGGGAATCCCTTGCAATAATCCATCATAGCGAGCCAGCTCCCTGTTGGCGGCGCCCACCAACGCGAAGAGCGCGCGGTAATCCAAATCTCGCGGCGGCAGTTCATCGGGAATATATGGTTTCATACTGTAACCTCGACGTTTCGCGGTGTCGGCGTTTGAGCCACCTTTATCTTGCCCGTTACCGCCGCGTTGATCAACACAGTCTTGTATTCGTTTAGCTTTTCAATCTGCTCTTCTTTGATGCTGATGGCGGTGTCGATCTTTTGGGACTGTTCATCCAGAAACTCTGTAATTTTGATTTGCTCTGATAAAGGTGGACGCACAATTTGAGTTCCTTTTAGTATAGCTTGCGTAATACTGAAAACCTTAACTCCTTTTACTTGCTGCCTCATTTGCCCACGATAAGACAGGGACTCGAAGAAATACGCTGTATATCTTTGACCCGCATCAAATTTTGGCCTTGCGATAACAGTATGGTAACCAGCAAAAACTTGGTATTTACAATTCAAGTATGCGAAGTTTCCAGAGCCTTCTAAATCTTCTGACGTATCTGCGAAAATAAAATCTCCAAAATTCAATAAGGAATTTTTTGATGTTTTGAGATAGTCACATGAAACTGATTTTAATTGATAAATATTTGAATCAAGTTCAAAAGCATACTTTGAGTGTATTTCGCCGTAATTCACACAAGGAACCCCTTTATCCTGTAAGTTTTCTTTACTTATTGCCAGTCCTTTGCAGCAGTCAAATAGGTATCTGAATTTCTTCACCTCCCAATGCGCTGGAATCTCTCCGATCCATTCGACGCCGCTGTCTTTCATCGGGGCGTTTGGGTCTAGGCCTTTGGTGACGGCGTTCTGGATCAGGATTTGCTTTCGCTCCTTCAGCAATTCAATCTGCCGTTGCTTGATCTCCACCAAACTATCGATCTTGGCGGTCTTCCCGTCAAGAAATTCCGCGATAGCGGTCTGCTCGGAGAGCGGTGGGAGAGAAACCTTTAGCGACTTGTATTTAGACACCGAAATGCTAGGAACTGCGCCAGGATTGACGAACCAATCAAAATCAATAATTCGATGCATATAATAGCAAAAAAACAAATCTAGGCCTATTGGCTCGAACGCAATACAATTGTTATCTATCAATGAATTCACAGCTAGAATATTTCGATGGTTTTTTCTTAACGCTTCGCCAATCTTTGCCGTAACGAGCGAACCAGCAGGAACCTTTTTCCAGTTTCTTATTTTAATAGTTTTTTCAGAAACATAATTAGTGGAAGATTTAATCAAACGGTTTGTAGATGAAAAGTCGCTGACTTTCAAAAATGGAACCGTCCCATATTTATCCCCTTGCAAATTAACGGGAAATCCATAACCAGAATGCTCGCGAACTAACCGTCTAAGAGGCTTCACGTCCCAATGCGCTGGAATCTCTCCGATCCATTCGACGCCGCTGTCCTTATATTCCTCGTAGGTTTTCATGATGCGTCCGGCCCCAAGATGTCGGCCATCAGTCCTTCGGCCTGTTTTTCCAATTCGAGAATATCGGCGGTGACTTCCTCGATGGAGCGGAGCGGTTTGTGGCGATAAAAGTATTTGTTGAAGCTGATCTCGTAGCCGATTTTCACGCTGTCAAGATTGATCCACGCCTCCTCGACATGCGGTTTCACCTCCGCCAGATAATAGCGGTGGATGGTGTCGGAGAGGGGCACGGTCTCCGCGTCGCGCAAATCGCCGCTGGGCTCATAGGTCAGGTAGGCGCCGTCGGGCTGCCTGTAATAGCCGAAATCCGCCAAATCGCCTTCAGCGCATCCTAGGTGTTCCAGCAGATCCGCCAGTTTGTCGCCGTCTAGTTTTTGCTTTTTCCTTATCACCTTGGCGGCGTCGGCGTCATACCAGCTCACCGCGTTCAGGATCGCCTTTTTGTCCGTGGCCGACAGCTTGAGCTTCTCCGCCTTTACCGCCGCGTCGACCCGCTCCTTGAAGGCGTTGAAATCGCGGCTTTCGTCCGTGCCTACGACGCTCATCAGTCGAAATCCGGCCTCATGCAGATCACGCAGTTTTCTCCAGTATTTCACATCCAGCAGTTTGGCGCGGTTTTTGGCGTTCAGGGTGATGTCGTTATCCTCGCACCATTTCAGAATAGTCCGCTGTTCGTCCTGCAGAGCATCCGCGTAAACCGCGTCGCCGTAAGCGTCATAGACGTGCTCCATCGGTTCGCGCAGCGATTTGTCGAAGCGCAACGGCGCCAGGCGCTCGGCGCTGAATCCCGCGCTGCGGCGGTCGGGACGCTCGATCGTAACTTTGTAATAGCCGAAATCGCGGTTGTCGAAGATTTTCACGGCTATGCCGACGGGATCGCCGTTCTCGTCCAGCCGCCGTTCGATTGGTTTGAAATCCAGATAGGCCCGGGTTATTTCCGCGATATGCTCCGGCGAAAACTCGCAATTCTTGTCGCCCAGGTTTTTGCGCAATTTGCGGAACATCAGGTTGGCGTCGATCAGTTGCACCTTGCCCTTGCGGCGCTCGGGTTTGTTGTTGGACAGCAGCCAGATATAGGTGGTGATGCCGGTGTTGTAAAACAGGTTGTTCGGCATCTGCACAATGGCGTCCAGCAGATCGTTTTCAATGATGTGGCGACGGATATTGCTTTCGCCGCCTCCAGCGTCGCCGGTGAAGAGCGAGGAGCCGTTGTGCACCGACGCGACGCGCGAGCCCAGCGGGCTGTCCGCGGTCGATTTCATCTTGGAAACCATTTCCATCAGAAACAGCAATTGCCCGTCGCTGGAGCGCGGGGTGGCGTCCACCTCGCCGCGCTCCCCCCGGTAATCCTCCAGCTCCACGCGGAAACGCGGATCGATCACGTCGTTGCCGTCTTTGATGTATTTGACCTCGCTGGCCCAGCTCTTGCCGTATGGCGGATTGGAGAGCATGAAATCAAAGCGCTTGCCAGCGAACTCGTCGGTGGACAAGGTGGATCCGACCTTGATGTTTTCGGGGTTGTCGCCCTTGATCATCATGTCGGATTTGCAGATGGCGTAGGTCTCGTCGTTGATCTCCTTGCCGTAGAGGTAAACGTCGCCGCCGGCGCGGATCGCCCCGTCGGGGTCTTTGATGAACTTCTGGGATTCCGTCAGCATTCCTCCGCTGCCGCAGGCGGGGTCGTAGATGGTCAGCACGGGCGGCAGACGCTCTTTTATCGGGTCGAAAACCAAATGGGTCATAAGCTGTATGACCTCGCGCGGAGTGAAGTGCTCTCCAGCCTCCTCGTTGTTCTCCTCGTTGAATTTGCGGATCAGCTCTTCGAACACGTAGCCCATGCCGAGATTGCTGAGTCCGGGGAGTTTGTTGCCGTCCGGATCCTCGCGCTCCTCCGGGGTCAGGTTGATTTTCGGCGACACGAATTTCCCCAGCACGTCCAGCAGCACGTCTTTGCCGGCCATGTGGCGCATTTGCGCCTTCAGCTTGAAACGCTCGATGATCTCTTTGACATTCTCGCTGAAACCATTCAGGTATTCCTCGACGTTGGCGAGCAGAATCTGCTGGTTGTTGGTCGCCGTGTCATACAGCTTGCGCATTGTCCATTTGCTGGTGTTGAAAAACACATAGCCCGATGCGGCCTTGAGAGGGTTGTCGTCCAGTTCGGTGGCTCTCATCTCCTCGAGCTGAAATCTCACCTCCTCGAGAACCGCATCTTTGCTTGGCTCAAGCAACGTGTCCAGACGCCGCAGCACCACCATGGGCAAAATAACGTCGCGGTATTTGCCGCGGACATACACGTCGCGCAGGCAATCGTCCGCGATCGACCAGATAAAAGAGACAAGTTTGTTATGCGCCGCATGATTCATTTGATCTTTTTCTCCATATAAGCGGATACCGCCCGCACTAGCAGACGCTCCTCCGCGGTTTATTGATACTGGAATATAACACGACAACCGCTAATTGGCTTCCGTGGCGGCGACATCCAAGTCAGCAGATGCGGATTGAGCAGCAATTGTTGCATTGCTAGATTCTTCATGCCTAATACTTTTACAAATTTTACAAGTTTGTTGCATCTTCAGGAAATCACACATCGACCCCTGTATATTTTGGGACATCTTCCTCGTATCGGAAATTAAGCAAGTCAAAACTATGGGATTTGCGTCCATTTTAATATTGTAGGCATCACGCGATTGTTTTTCATAGTTTTTTTTGATTTCATTCAGGTTTTTCCATAACAACTCCAATTCTTCAGTTTTCTTTCCAGGCATCTCGCATCCATCCATCATTTTCAATAAAGCCTCCAAGTCGGCAATATACTTATTGAGCCTCACAATCTCATCATTTAAAATCTCCTTAAGGCTTCTAGTATATTCCGCGACCTGCAAGGAGGCTTCAAATAAATATTTTTTCCTCGAATACAACAAACTCCCTAGTGATATTAAAATAGCCGCTGTTGCCAATATATTGCTATATGTAATTTCCATTGTTATCCTCTATTTATTGCCCACACTATAAACACCTAGGGAGAATCAG
This sequence comes from Lentisphaeria bacterium, assembly GCA_015486135.1. Classification (GTDB taxonomy): domain Bacteria; phylum Verrucomicrobiota; class Lentisphaeria; order Victivallales; family JAADHT01; genus WFSE01. Next base: position 3,408 of record WFSE01000023.1, on the reverse strand, counting down.
CAAAGCAGAAAACTAGAACTAGAGAATCTGACTTATCATGATTTTTTCCAATTTGTTGTAGTACCTTTTACCATACATATCAAGCCTAATTCCGCTAAGTTCTTTCTGAATAAAGGTCCAAGCCTTTTTAAGGATAGTGCTTCCATGTAGGATAATGCTATCTCTTCTTGGCAGTTGAACGTTATTTCTGTTGACTCTTTCCCATGTTAAATGAGCTGAATATTTATTCACAGAATCCCTAAACCTAGTTATTTTTTTATTAAACTTAACAGGAGGGGCACCAAAATCTTCAATAACGATATCATCAGGATGCGACGACCCCCTTTTCTTGCTCAAAAAATCAATTAACGACCTTGATTTTATTAGAGCCATTTCCATAGCAATCTGATCATTAGCAAATGACAGATCCCTGTTGGCAGGCAAATTATCCTTTATCCTTTTTATTGCTCCAGCGAGTACTAATGCATCGTAAACAACGCACTTTAGAGCTTGGGATTTGGATTCCCTTTTGCTTTTCAGATTCATAACAATCTCCAGGCAACACATTGTAATCCCCCCAAGGATTGATGCCTTCTCCCCGGCTGAACAACAAGACATCTCGCATTCGCGGTTTACCCTCATGCGGGTCGGGCACAGGTTCCTGTCAGCTTGGCGCCGCATCGAATTTCCCGCTCGGCCCGCCCCATTCCACAAAGCAGAAAATAGCGTATTTCGAAGGGAAATCAAGGAGATTGGGCGGCAGGGCTCGCCAGCGGCGGCACTCAATCCGCGCTCCTCGCGGATTCCACTTTCGTGTCTTTCATGTTTTTCGTGGAAAAACTCTCCGTCCCCCCTGTCCATCCTGTCCCCCCGTTCTCCGCGTCTTCGCGAGGCAATCTTTTTTATCCCCTCGCAGAGAGGCAAAGAACGCAGAGAGAAGCCCTTTCGTGTTTTTCGTGGACAATCCCTCCGTCCCCCGGTCCATCCGTCCATCCTTCCAACAAGTGGCCCCTCCTAGATTTCTTCTACGGAATTTAGCGGCAGCCAGCATTCGTCCCCGTTTGCGAGTTTTACACGGGCCCAGTCGTCTTTTTTCTCCAGGACGCGGCATTCGGTTCCGGAGTGCAACGGGGTGGTGAAAGCGACGGCGTATATGTTGGACGGGCCTTTTCTGGCGAGGGCCTTTTCCGCGACAATAACGGCGTTGGTTTTGGCGTCGAGTCCGGTTTCGGAGACAATGAGCGACGCGGTAAACGCCAAGGAAAGGAGCAGCGCGGCGTTCCTCGTCCAGCGGAGTTTTCTCGACTGGCGGAAGGCCATAACCGCCAGCGTCAGCCAAAACGCCGCGTAAATCGCGGCGAAGCACGCCAAGCGGACATCGTAGGGAAGGTAATGCCAGAAAAAGACTGTCGCCACGATAGAGTCAATCAGCGATCTTTTGGGTAGTTTGTCCATCACAAGCGACCGGGCGTATTCCAAATTGTCCTTGACCGCGGAATTCGACGGATCGAGTTTGAGCGCGCGGCGGTACGCGAGTATGGCCCGTCCGGTATCGCTTGTCATCATGTAGGCGTTACCCAAATCCATCAGGAGCGAGGGCGCGCGAATTCCGCGGGAACGGGTCAAAAATTGGAATTCCAACGCCGATTGACTATACAACTCCCCGGCTTGGCCCGGATTTTCCAACGCCATCTTGTTCGCCTTGTCGAAGAGCTGATTGGCATGGGCGAATATCTCGGCGTCCGTTCGGGATGCCGGCTGGAACACCGCGGAATCCGCGGAGGTAGCCGAGGCGGTGTCGTTTGTGAAAAGGACCGTTGCCGCGAGAATCGCGAAAAGCGGGAGCGCGGAAATCGCGGGACGTTTGCGCAACACTTTTTTCCAGCCTAATTCCGCGTCAATCGCGGAGACCGCCTTGGGGAGCGTCCGTTTCAATGTTTTGATATCGGGCTCGATGGGCGATTCGGCGAAGCGCCGCGAATACGCGAGATTATAAACCAACACCACGGTTTCGATGTGACGCTCGTCGATGCCGCCAGCGTTTTCCAGCACGGATACGACCTCGTCCTTGGTGTGGGCGAATGGGAGGGTGTCGAACTTATCGGCGAAATACTGTCGCACGGCCTTCTCGATGGCGGAGAGAGCCGCTTCGGAGTCGCGTTCCCGGCGGGCTTCCGCCATCGCTCCGCGGAAATTGGCGAGGGCGTATTTCGACCTGGCGGCGGCGGGATCCCGGCGCGCCAAACGCATTTTGGCGGTGGCGGCGAGGAAGAGCAGGAAAAGCGCTGGCTGCGCGAGAACTATCGCAAAAATCCACTCCCAAGGAATCTCCCGGTGCCGGGACAACGCGGTTGGAGACACATCGTTTCCGCGGATGCCCTCCCTGTTTGGGATAACGATATTTTTCAAAGTTTTCCCATCGGAGGTCTCGACATCTGAGACGGTGACCATTTCCGCCGGTTCGACGGTGATCGGGATTGGCGGCGCCGACGCCACCCCGTAGGACTTGGTGTCGGGATTGAAATATGGCAGATCGAACGCGGGAACGGCCTTGATAGCGTCATGCTTCGGAATGATGGTCGCGGTAAACGCGATGGAATCGGGTTCCTTGGTGTCCGCATGGAACCAGGGTTCGGTGATGTTGAAATTGTTTTTCACCACTTGGATATCCGCCAACTCGGGAGGATACGCCCCTCCCAGAAAGAGTGGATTGGGAGAGTGGATGGTCATTGTCACGGTGATGGGGTCGCCCACGTTGACGGCGGTTCTATCGACCTTGGTGGAGATGGAGAATTCTCCAACGAGACCATCGAAGTGGGCTGGTTTTCCATCCGCCGGGAGCGGGTCCACCTGCAAGGCGGGTCTCTCAGACTTGGCGAAAAATATGTTGTATTTCCCCGTCTCCGGCTGTTTGAAGAAATTGTTATTGAAGAACGCCGGATACTTCGGAATGTTGCGTCGGCGAAAGTTTTTCAGCGGGATGTAGGAGCAAAGCAGCGTGGCCGGGTCGAGGACAATCTTCCCCGGGATTTTGGGGGCTATAATCTTTTTGAATCTGACGACATTGTATTGGACTCCGTTCACTACGGCTTTGGAAACCGCAGCGATGATTCTCATGTTGCTGACTGGAAGGCTTGTCGCGCCGCGCCGCCGCAGCGGGTCGCCCGTGTAGTCGGAACGGATGCCGAATTTGTCCGATCGCAACGCCGGGACATCCAAACGCACCGCTCTGAATCCGTTGAGCGGCAAGGCCGAACGCCAGATGACATTCAATACGACGGGCTCGCCAACGTAGCAACGGCGCTTCGCAAGCTCCACCGACAACCGCACTTTAGAGGACATCTCGGGCATACGGACATCCAGCGTCTTCGGCGCGGTGGAGATAACAAGCCCCCCGTTCACCAAAAGTTTCAATGGGGGGATCGTAGC
>WFSE01000022.1 GCA_015486135.1 Lentisphaeria bacterium | reverse complement strand
GTCCCTAAATCCCCCTGCAACGGATTTATAGCTGCGATTCTCGCAGTAGAGAGGGGCGCGGACAAACCACAATTAACCCGTCCCCAAGCTTCCATGCTTCATTCATAATTCAAAATTCCCTCTTCCTAAGCTTCTCCCATTCCCCATCCCCTATTCAACATTCACAATTCAACATTAAAAATCTCCCCCTCTTTCTCTGCGATCTCCGCATTTTTGCGAGGCGGCCCCTCCCCTCACCCCCTTCGCTCCTTCGAGTGAAGCACCTTCAAATTGCGAAAGTGTGCTTGCCAATTATTCAGCAAGCCCTATCTTTAGGGTTTTCCCTAGGCTGGAAAAAGAGTCGCAAAGCGTCAGTCGCCTACCAAGGGGTTAGGGGAACGGTCCAGCGACAACCAACTCGATCGGATGATCCAACATGTGTGGCATTGCGGGCTTTAATTTCAAAGATGGTGGATTACTTGCGAATATGATCGCCACTATCCGGCATCGCGGGCCTGATGATTCGGGGATATACGAAGACGAGAACTTCTCGTTGGGGCATGTTCGACTGTCAATCCTGGATTTAACCGCGCATGGACATCAGCCCATGCGGCACGAGCACCTTGTGATCGCCTACAACGGGGAGGTCTACAACTATCGCGAGATAAGGGAGGAGCTTGCCGCGGCGGGATACGAATTCTTTTCCAACACCGACACGGAGGTTGTCCTAAAGGCGTATCATAAATGGGGGATCAAGGCGGTTGACAAATTTGTGGGAATGTTCGCTATAGCGATATACGACACGAAAGCTCGGGAGCTTGTGTTGATGCGGGACAGGATCGGAGTAAAGCCTCTCTACTACTATTTCGATGGAGAGGTATTCATCTTCGCCAGCGAGTTGCGCCCCATTATGGAGTCCGAACGTGAATTGGAAATCTCGGAGGAGGCATTCATCGAGTTTTTCCAATTCGGATATATATCTTCAGGGCGCTCCATATTCGAAAACTGCCATAAACTTCCCGCTGGCCATTACTTGGCTTTCAATGCTGAAACCAAAGAAGTGAGCCTTCAGGAATATTGGTCAATTATCCCTTTTTTCGAGTTGCCAAAATTTTCCCAACCGGAAGAGGAGCTGATAGACAATTTGGAGGCGTTGCTCGTTGATGCGTTTAAATATCGAATGGTGTCCGATGTGCCAGTGGGAGTTTTCTTAAGCGGGGGTATTGACAGCGCATTGCTGGCTTCCATACTGCGGAAACATCACGGAGATATCAACACGTTTACTATCGGGTTCAAGGAGGAGGGATTCAATGAGGCGGAATACGCTAGGGAGCTTGCCGAATATCTTGGAACGACGCATGCGGAGAAAATTCTCGACATATCTGAAGCCGGCGAAGTGCTTGATGAGTTAGCGGATATTTACGATGAACCATTTGGGGATTGCAGCGGGATCCCCGCCACCATGTTAAGCCGTGTGGCCAAGGACGCTGGGATGAAAGTGGTTTTGAGTGGCGACGGGGGAGATGAGCTGTCCGGCGGATACAACGCGTACCCGCATGCGTACGGAATAGGGAGCAGACTGTTTTCCGTGCCAGCCGTTGCTAGAAAGGCGGCGTCTCTTCTTTTAAGCGGGCCAGGTGTGGGACGGGTTTTGGAAAGGATTGAAATTCATAGCTTCCCCCACAAGTATCGGCAGTTGCTGGAAATACTTACCGACAACTCGTGGAAGGATGTCTACGAGAAGATTATCCATAGTACAAAAAACTATGAGATGGTTGAGTTGCACGGGCGATTCATATCTGTGGAGGATGACGGATTCCGCGTGGGCGAGCGGGAGCACCCCATACAGGGAATGATGCTGTGGGACTTCCGAAGGTATCTCGTCGACGACATTCTTGTCAAAATGGACCGCGCCACGATGTCGGCGTCTATTGAAGGTAGGGTGCCGTTGCTGGACCACCGCGTGGCGGAGTTTATGGCCCGGGTGCCTTTCGACTTGAAGTATAAAGAAGGGACTGGGAAATATCTCTTCAGAAAGGTTCTTGAAAGATATATACCGAGGAAAATGCTGGACAGGCCAAAAATAGGGTTTGGAATACCAATTGTGGATTGGTTCAGGAAGGAATGGGGCACCCGTCTGGAACGTTATCTGCGTGACCCGAAAGATGATGGAAGGTTGAACTACAGCTACCTGCGCGAGGAGTATGATAGATTAAATAAGGGAAAAACTCACATCGTCAATAAATTATGGTTCGCCCTTGTCTTCGAAATGTGGCGCGAGAAATACATGTAGCTCTACATGAAGAGAAGCTTAAAGAGGTTGAAAAGCTTGAGTTTTAATGGCCTTCCTTTGTCGAAAGGAGTGAATAGTCTTAATCGGATCAAAAACGACTTGAGCTTAAAACCATTACTGGCCGCGTTTTCAAAATAAGCTATAATCAATCTCAAATCCGCTTTGTCTCTTTGGTTTATTCGTTCCCCTAATTCCATGGCTATTGTCTTTGCGAAGGCCAGTTGGGCGCGCATCTCCTTTTTAAACGATGGATGGTTCTTGTAATATTTTCTATTTTTGTTGATCTTAGACAACTTGCCCGCGAAATTCACGTCCTCGATCAGCTCAGCCCCCAAAGCATTGCCATCATGCTGGCGGTACTTGGTGAGCCGCTTGTCCCAATAACATGCTTTTCCATATAAAAAAGCGACAAGGCAAATCCACTTGTCATGCATGTATATATCCTCCGGGAATGGGAGGATCAGCTCTTTCAATTCCTTGCAGAACATCAGCGTGCATCCCGTGGCGAATCCATTGAGGATGGCGTCGGCCAGGGTTTCCGGCTCAACCACTTTCCAGGAGAATTCCGTGTAAGAATCGGCGATAGTTTTTCCGTTTCCGTCGATCAGTATGGCATCGGAGTGTATCAGCAAGTTTCCGCCTATATTGTCAAGCAGCTCTTCTATCTTGTTGTCCAGCCAAATATCGTCTTGATCGCTTAATGCGACGTATTCTCCTTCGCATAGGCCTATGGCTTTCTCAAAGTTTCTCACCACCCCTAGCCTATTATCGTTTTGATATACCTTGACTCTATCGTTTTTTTTGCGGAAGGCCTCGAGTATCTCCATCGTTCCGTCGGTTGAAGCGTCGTCGCAAACCACAAGCTCTATGTTGCTATAACTCTGTGACAATATCGAACGGATTTGCTCTTCTAGAAATTCCTCCCCATTACAGGTGGCCATCGCGACAGAAACGAGAGGGGATGTTTTTCTATTCATATTTGAATTTCGATTTTAGCGCATAAGGGGATATGCGGGGGGAATTCTTTTCGCTTGCTGTTAGCGCCAAGGCGCAAGGGAACTAAGCCCGTGGCGGGTGGAAGCATTGGAGAAGATACCGCTATTCGACGGCTCAGTGGTTCGATAAAGTTTTCATATAAATGCGTAAATCAAGAAGTTGCAGACTTCGGACCATCGGTTCTTTGTCGCCGAGTAGTGTTTTGTATTCGTCGAGTTTCCGGCGATCTCCGGACCGCATTATAATCAGCAGATGGGCGTAGCTATCTTTGTATTTAGCCCATATTTTCCAAAACAGAAGGCGGCGCCTGGGAATACTGGAATGCTCGAGAGCGTATTGGTATAGATTGTCGTACATAGCGAGATTGGCGACAATCTCTCCCGGCGCGGGATTCGCGGTTGTGTTCCTTCCGTGTCGTCTCCATACCCCCGCGACGAGATCCAGAAACACCACTTCGTTGCCGACTGCTAGCTTGAGAAGGGATTCCCGGTCCGAGCTGGAGATTTGTAATTCGTAAAAACCCACTTGGATGGCCTTCTCCCTCCGATACATTGAAGCCAGATGGGGGATTTCTATGTTCCTGTATATTGAGTTGAGTAGGAGCCAATCGCCATCAAGTGCGACAAATCGCGTTTTATTAGGGGGGGATTCGCCGCGCTTGCCTAGCAAGCTTGTCAGGACCTGGCTCTCATTGACGCTTTCCTCTCCGGAGTTGTCGTCTTTTGTGATTTGCCTAGCGAAGAGAAAGGCTGCGTCCGGGTGTTCCGCCACGGCTTCGACCGCTTCTTCGATGAATGTTTTGCATGTGAAATAATCATCCCCATCCAGATTTACCACCCAATCGCCATTGGCGAGTTCATAAAGCATGAAATGGTAGTTGTCGACTCTGCCTTTGGGGGGAATGTTGCGCACATACTTGATTTTATTCCCAAACGACTCAGCAAGAAGGTCGGATGTGGCGTTGTCCGCCGAGTCGTCAGAAACCACCACCTCGATATTCTCGTAAGTCTGATCCAATGCGCTTTGAACCGCCTGAGCTATATACCGCACCTGCCCACAGGTGGGGATGAGAACAGATACTAACGGATTTCGAGTAGAACCCAAGGGAAGCCTTTGCATGTGGGGTCACGTTGGTTTCATCACGGAAAAATGACTAATGGCTAGGGGATAATCTGTTCTAGGCTTTTTTAGCCCCCCCGCTAGGAAACAGGAAAAACAGCAAGAAGGGATATGGGCAAAACACTTTCACATTTGGAGCAAGATAACAATTACGGAAATGGCAGCATTTTAACATTTGCCGGGGCAGCTATAAGCCTATTTTTGACAACAAACCGTCTAGGAGGTTAATTATCTTGCTGAAGCGACCAATAGATTGACGTATTATCTTGCGAGTACGAGATGTTGGAACCGCAGAAGCCTGAGTGTCAACCACAGAAAACTGACTAGAGAAAAAATTCGCCCTTTCGTAAAATAAGGCGAGGTTTAACGAAATGCCTACAGGGTCATATTTAAACTCAGGATTCCTCTGCGTTAAAGTGAAAAATGGCAACCTAATTGGAGTTGAATTTTTATTTAAACATAATATGCAAAGTAAAGATATGTAGGAATTAGTCTGTATCATTCTTAATCCTTCAAACGAAGCCATATCCTCGTGAATTAATCCCACTGGAAACATAAAGCTATCAGCCACGCATGACCCATTAGCTATCTGCCCAGCAAAGATATCTATTGACAACTCATTTTTGTCAATTGACTGTTTACCAAATTCCACAAAATCTTTAAGGCCAACACCTTTTTCCATCTTCGATGAGGGAATAACAATAGATTGGAATACAGAATCCGGAGCGGCATGCAATGTCGCAGCTAGACGGAGCACGTGGTTTTTGTGCCATAGAACCTCTCCTGAATAAAACATAAAAGATATAGTATTTGCATGTTTCGCCTTTATGAATCTTAATAAACATTCACCTTCTTTTTCGTTGTGACCATTGAATGGCATTGGGTGTATATGTATAAATTGGCTATCATCCCCTCCGGCGAGAAGCTGTTCTTCCACTCTCTGTTCATCTACGCCCTGTGGGGTGAAAATATGCAAATCAAGCTGAACCCCTTCCTGGTTGGCCATATCTCGAATAAAAAGATTAATTGTCTCAGGATGATAAGAATAAAAAATAGAAACGACATACGACGCTTTACTCTTTTGCAAGAGGCGCTCATGATTGCTGATTAATTGCCTTACTTCCTGTTCAAGTGAAAATTTTTCCTCAAATATCCGATTTGCCTCTTTGGCCTTCATTAACGCTTCGCCTGGATGCGTGTCAATCCAGTGTATTAGTTCCATGATCTTTGTTTTATTCTTGTTATGGTCTTTATAGTCATGATGATAAGTTAAAACAGACTCCCCGAAGTTCTCAATCACCCATGGGTTGTCATCGCTAATGATAGTTGTTTTGGCGGCGGCGGCCTGAAAGATTCGAGTTGATGTCACCTTTGCATCATGATGAGCGGGAGAATGTAGAACCAAAGAAACGCCACATTTGTTTGCTTCTTTAACAATGCTATCCCCTCCATCAAATGGAAGCTCTCCACAATAGTTTTCAACTCCATCCCAAAGAAAGACTCCATTAGATTCACGAATACCATAAAAAGAGCACCTTCCTGTTTTATCCAGCAATTCAATCAAACTGCCATGCCGGTCAGTGTCTAGTTGGCGTTCCCAGTTGGCAGAAATATAAAACACCTTGAAATTTCGTAGATCTGGAAAATCAAGAGTTTCATAACTGGAAATTGTGGGATGAAGAAAGCCTCCCTTGGTTTCAATATTATATTTTCTTATACCATTTAGAGCATTTGCAAAATCATCTACTTCTCGGGAACCAGCACTAAGAAGAACATCATGACTTCTTAGGCAATTAACGTAATATGATAAATCAATATTACTAACAGGATCATAAGTGATAGGGTGGCATAAAAGGAAATCTACAGGATTCCAGTTTGTTATATAGGAAAAAGTATCAAGCATACTAGGAGAAGAGTAATGAAAATGTAAAGAGAAATCAACATCCTTCAAGTTTGCCATTTTTCCGGTATGCGCCCCATCCTTATTTAAAATTTCTCCAGCTGGAGAAACAACAAGAACATCTATTGATGACGCTTGGCAAATATTGTAGATACGACGGATCATGTCCAGCTCGCAAGATTTACGAGAGGGCCATTCATAAACCAGTGCAATTTGCTTCATCTTACTATTCATAGATTTAACCAACTAATTTTTTTATGATTTTTCCAATAAATCCCTTAGGCGTGATAGGACTACCATCCATTTTCTGTTCTTTCGTCAGCTCTGCTTCTGGGGTGTAAAACGATATAGGCTCATCTCCACTTGCTTCTTTTACATAGTTAAAGCACAACAAAATCTCAGCAAATTCCTGATTGAGAAAATTAATTGTTTCTTCAGATAAGTGTTTTTTATAATTGCCAGGGGTCACAGAGCGAATATGTGCATTAGGATCCTCTCTGGTGGGGCGTATGTCATGCCGCCTTGCTATTGCTTTTAGCGCTCTCTTGGAAACTTCAATATTGAAGTATTTACAAATATCTTGCAACCATTTTTCCTTTCTAAAAATCACATCCTCATAGCGGTATATTTTTAGTAATTTATTTTGTAGATTTTCATCATAAGCCTCAAACAGAGATTTAGTGTTTGATGCGGTTTTCATGACCCAATCATTTATGTCATATGCCTGGATTGATTTCCTATTTTGCAATACCTGCTCCTCTTCCCCCTTAGGGGCGTTATGTGAAAATGCCCGCGAAAAGTATAGAGACACAAGCATATCCCGCGGGTCTCGCACTAACAAGCTGCATTTAACCTTTGAAAAATCAAAATTACTTTGAGAAGGAAAATATCGCCAGCCCAAATATGCATATCCATTGCTATATAAGATTTGATCTATTGATGAAGTAAGAAATCTAGGACGAACTCCTTTTGTAAATGCGAATGATGGAATATCTATAATTGAGATGTCTGCATTATGGCATATTTCTGTTAGCATATTAAAAAGAAGCGTACTACCCGACTTGGGAAGCGCAAAAGGGAAAAAACTCTGAATCGAAGAAGGTGTAGGCACCTCATATTCAAACTCCTGATTCATGGTTGACGTTAATTTGAAGCCCATATTGACCTGGCCCCTATGTTCCCAACTATATTATTGAGATAGTTTTTGATTATGATTAAATCTACTTTTTTCTACTTCAAGTTCAATTTTGCGCCAGTTTTGTTCGAAATTTTCAAGAAAATTTGGCGGAGGCTCTTGCTCCACGGCAGCTTTTCCCCCTGCTGCAAAATGCCTCAGAGCTTTCATTTCTAAATATGAACCTATATTCATCCCTAAGCTATTAGCATGATATTGCGTGTTAAAAAAATATCTAGGTGGCGCCAAGGCGGACCAAGGGGTATTGAGGATTTCTAATCTTAGGTGTTTTCGCAAATATGCATTAAGTTCATGTAAATTTTTTAAATGTTTTTGTTTTTGATTAGTAGATTGCGCTTTCCATGCAATAAGAGGATACATAAGTACGACTTTTGCCCCTTTTTTGTTACAACAATCAGCAAAATGATTTATTAAATTTATACTTTTTTTTAAAGAAGTGGGATTCCATCGCTCAAAAATTCTAGGGGTTTTCATCTCTTTAAGAGTAACACTTCTTGTACGATTCGTATTTATATCTCCAGAAGATGAAAAATATAATCTACTATAATTTGGAGATGGGTGAAATGCCTTTAAACAGCGTATCTCCCACAGTCGTTTCATTTTCACTTTAACTTTTGATTTTAATAATAAAATTTTTTGATATTGAGCAATGCGACTTTGAAAAAAGCGAATATATTCAAGCCAATAATTATCAAGAAGAAGCATATATCTTTTAATATTTGATCCGGAGTAACAGCGTGAATCCATCATGTAAGTTGCATAAACATATTTATTGGGAGAATTTCGATCATAAGACATTGTGAATTTGGCATATTCTTCCCTAATCACTATTAAGTCCCCCTTCCTTATATAGGGCAGGGCAGACTCTAAATCCCATCTTAAACCTAATCCACCATGAAGCCCCATGTTTATGGGGTATAAGCTCAACTCCTTTCCAATAAGTTCTGAATTAGTGCTAAAGGCAGCCCCAGAGCCACCAAGTATGATTAGGCGCTGTGCTTTTATCTTTTGACTATTGCTTAAGCGATCTAACTTATCTGTGCAACTAGCAAGATACGCATTAGGATCATAGCGCAAGGGGGGGCATATCAAAAACAGCATAATCAAGAATGCCGAGAAAAATAGTGCTATATTCTGCAGGTATTTTCGCATAGAAGCGATTCCTTAGAATTGGAAATAAATAAAAGTCTGCAACTCTGATGGAGTAGCGCCGATAAAGAAAATTAAAAATAGGATTGTCCAATATATTATCCAACGTGCTGCTCGTGGCATACGATTGGTAAGTGCCAATGGGTGTGTTTGTCTACGCTGTATAAACTCGATTATCACAAAGAGAAGAAAAACAACCCAAAAAGCTAATTTAAGAGAAATAAGGTTCATTACCTTAGTCCAACCTGCAGGATAAAATAATCCGGTAACTACTTTGTAGATAATATTGCAAGCCGAAGGAATATCCTCCGCCCTAAAAAACACCCAACACATCAATATTACCGCAAAAGTGATCACAATAGCGAGGGGAGCCGTAATGTAATTCCTCCAACCAACCGTAAATTTTCTATCTTTTGGTCGCACAAATTGGTTGTAGGCGGCGACTGCAACTCCGTTAATAGCTCCCCATGCAACAAAATGCCAGGCCGCCCCATGCCATAACCCACTAAGGATGAATGTCGCAATTAAGTTAAATATACTTCTCCTCCTAGTGCAGCGGCTTCCCCCTAATGGGATATAGACATAATCGCGAAACCATGTTGACAATGAAATATGCCAGCGTCTCCAAAAATCCGAAATGTTTCGTGAAAAGTATGGATATGCAAAGTTGCGCATCAAATCTATGCCAAACAAGCGAGCTGCGCCAACTGCGATATCGCTATATGCTGAAAAATCACAATAAATTTGAAATGCAAAACAAAATGTTGCATATAGCATTACCGGCCCTGAGTGCATCCTGGCTGACGAATAGTATTTATTTACCGTGCCCGCAAGGGCATCGGCAATAACAAGTTTTTTAAAAAACCCCCAAAGAATTTGGCGTGATCCGTCAACGGCTTTTGCATAATTAAAGGAGCGAGAATTAATCATTTGTGGAAGGAGATGGCTTGCGCGTTCGATTGGCCCTGCAACAAGTTGCGGGAAGAAGCTGACAAACGCAAAAAAGGCTAAAGGGTCATGGCATATTGGGCATTTTCTTCGATAAACATCAATAGTGTAGCTAAGGGTTTGGAAGGTATAAAAACTAATTCCCACAGGTAGAATTATCTGTAGCAGCAAAGGGTCAGCTTTTAATCCCACTAAGGCTGCCATTTTAACAAATGAATCGGAAAAAAAATTGAAATACTTAAAGAACCCTAATAGCCCTAGGTTGCAAACCAGACTTATCAGCAATAATTGGATGCGAATTCTCTTTTTCTCAGTTCCACCGAGTAAAATTCCAATTATATAATCAACTAACGAGGAGAAAAACATTAAAAAGCAAAAACGCCAATCCCACCAACCATAAAAAAGATAAGAAGCTAAGATTAGCGCAATATTTTGCTGGCGAGCTTCTTTGAGCAACCAATATACAGCAAAAACAATTGCTAAAAATATTAAAAACGTAAGTGATGTAAACGTCATGGCTTTATTTTTGAAAGTATTCTCTTCATCATTCCCTTACATAGTTCTGTTCGCCAATGCTTGAATCACCGCTTCTTTTTCTTTCAATTGACGTGCCTGTTCCTGGATCACGGCTTCCTTTTCCTTGGCAAGATTCAACATGGCATCATATCCCTTGGATTTGTCGAAAATAGTTAAAATATCCACATTGTGTTGTTGTGCGAATATTAGAAAATCATGATAAATCTTGACGGGGAGATATACAATTACATCATTTAGAATTGAAATTTTATGCTTTGAACTCAAAGATTTTAGTTTACCAATAATTGAATCGAAATCAGGCCATTGATTTAAGTCATGCGCACCTTGAGGTGGAGCAGTAAAAAGCCTGGCATCATCAATCAGGATAATGGAATTTTCTGGCAATTTTTCAATAGCATCTAGTTCATTCAACAATGGGCATTGCGCTTTCCCTTCCGCGGTGTCCGTCGCATCACACCAGTGCGCATCCAGCCAATATAGCGTGCCACAGCCTTTCCAGCGATATCGGTTTAACTTAATGAAATCTGGAGAATGCCCCTGGAATATGTGAATATTTTTATTCCCGGAAAATGCCTTTTGGGCGTTCTCGTATAGTTTCTGAGAGAATTCAACAGAATAAAGGGATTGAAAATGCCCGGACACGGTCTTCAGGGCTTCCCCCTTGAAGGTCCCAGTCTCGACAAAGACGGTTAATGGAATTTTCGATTGCAAAAACTCTACCAACCCCAAGTTCAAGCTAAAATGCGCAGCCCCCATAATGTTATTCCTCATCTTTCACTATTGAATTATTTGGATTTCTCCAATTCATTTCTCAGAATAGCTGCTTCCCTGTGGATACGTTCAATCAACTCCAGTCTTTCTTTGCATGTCTTAGCCAGCTCAGCATTAGATTCCAGCAAGCTTGCGGCATCTGGTTTAATATGGAAATCAAAATCAGGTAATGGTGAAGCGCCGCCATCATGAATGAATACAGCATCGGAAAATGCCAATCGATTATCCGATGTCAAATGCTCATTGAAAAACCCCGCCAATGAATAGCCATTGGAATGCAGATAGGTGAAAATATCAACAGGATGGGCCTGATGCATATAGAGCTTAATCCATATCAACTCCACAACAAGCATGGGGTGTTGTGATGACAGTAAGCCTTCAGCGCCTTTCAACACTTCCAGGTCACTTCCTTGTGTGTCAATTTTTATAAGGCTTATCTTTTCCCCTAAACTATGTTTGTGATACCATTCATCTAGCGTAATAGTATTTACATTGAAAGTAGCAACAGGAGAAGTGCTTTTAATATAAGGCAATAAAGAGCCAGTAGTAGGATCATCGTTAATATTAAAAATCGATTCCGACGCACTATGACTTGAAACTGCATGTGGAATAATGTCAAAATTATCAGAATCCGAAAAAAGAGCATGCAGTTGCCCTAGGTTTACTGGATTAGGTTCAAATAGAATTGATTTCATAATACTGTTGTGTTTGCTTATTAAGAGAGAAAAGTCACCCCTAAACGCTCCTACATCAACGAGGATGCCATTTTCATTCTGCTTGTTAAGCTGTTCAAGCAAAAAACTTTCCAAGCTATACCCCACTAGGGGCGTATAATCAACTGAGTCATATTCTGAAACAACTGGTTGAACTTTATTGTATATAGAGTCATGGATAAACACAATATTCCCCCACTCCTCAGGGGCAAAGTGCAATGAATCTATTTTGTTAAGTTTTTCATTATTTTTATTGTGAATAAATGCAATGAAATGACTATATCCTATGGGTTTTAAGCAATCTATTAGCTTGCGGGGATGAGCGTCGCTCCAGCCGGCATAAATCCCTTCCGTAAAAAATTCACAAATAATAATCAGAGGCCTTATCTCGCCGATTCCCCGCAATACCCTTAGGTCATTCCCTTCTGTATCTATCTTTAAGATGCCAATTAATTCTGGCAGCAACTTTTCCTTATCTAGGCTTGCAATCGACCTACAGGTTACCTCCAGTGTTTTATTATGACGGATTCTGCTATCATTCTCAATTTTCTGTAAGGAATGATAATAGTCAAGCGTATTGCCATCTTCATCAGTAGCAATATGAAAAAGAGCTTTTCTGTCTTCAGAATCTATAGCCCATGGGTAAATGTCAAGAGGTTTATCCTGGAAATACATTTCTAGAGCGTCATAATGTTTAGGCAAAGGCTCAAATGCGACACCGCTCATTCCAGCATCTATGCATACCTGAGAAAAAGCCCCTTGTTCTGCTCCTATGTCTACGAAGGTTTTATATATAAATTTTGAAATTTTTTGAACAAAGATAAATTCGTCCTCTTGAGCATAAAACTGATATTTTCCATGAGATGCTTCCATGGTGTTACTCCCTCAAAATTCGATTAAGTTGCTTTCCCGTATTTTTATTTATTTACTGTAACCAAAACGATCAAGGATATCGCTAAAATAATCATTTAGACGATTGATCGTAGAGTCATTTAGATGTTTTTTGTAATTTCCAGGTAAAACCTGTCTAATATGCTCGCTTGGCAGTTCTGTTTCTGGGAAAACATCATATTTGTCAGCGATTTTATTGATTGTATCTACAGGTAGGTTGAAATTTAAATATAAGAGCATATCTGCCAACCACTCTCTTTTATTAAAAACAACATCCTCGTATTTATAAATCTTTGTTTTCGCATTAGGTAACAGCTCTTGGTATTGGTTAATATGATAGTTGATTAGCTCTGGAAAATGTTTATATACCCTCTCTGAGTAGCCTACCTCCCTAAACAGCCAAGACTCGATATTATGATTTAAGGCATTTGCTCTATGGCTATTCAACCAATCAACCATCATTCCAGAGCTGGGTAATGCATGAGAATAGCGTACAGAAAAATATAGTGAAACTAGTATATCCCTTGGATCACGAACTAATAAAATATTTTTAACTTTGTTATGGTCGAATTGCGAGTAATACGGAAAAAAACGCCATCCCGTGTAGGCATACCCCTTCTCTATAAAAAATGAATTTATAGAAGCATCAACACAGGCTTCATGTTCGCCATTAGCAAATAAAGTTTTGGGCAGATTAATGACCGGGAAATTAATAACAGCCATTGCATCTTCAATCATGTTAAAAAGAAGCGTTGATCCTGCTTTATGCAAAGAAAATGCGAAAAAACTAGGGGCATTTCCCGGCGATGGCACTTGAATCCGGCAATTACTCCCATTTAGCAATCTAATGTCTATATTCATAATTAATAAGAAAGCCTCTGTTTTTTACGCAGCGTTATAGCATTATGCCTGCCCTGCCGCCTTAATACAACTCCATTCTTTCTCTTTCTCAATTGCGACGAGATGAATCCTTGTCATGATGCAGTTAGTTCGTGTTTATGCCTATTTGCGCTAGAAAACCTCCAAGTCGAAAAAACATCATCCTTTTTCAGGGGGTGGGGTGATTGAAACGGAACTGCATTTGCCGTTATTATTGCATTCTTCTCTTAATAATTCAATATTATTTAAAGTTCCCGCGCAGTATTCATTGCTATGCGATTTTTTAAATTCTATTTCTAAAGAAACAATCCTATCTTTAACCTCCATTAAGTAATAATTATTCTCTATCCGTTCTTGATCAACCGTAATTATTGTGTCGACTAGGTCCGGAAACGTAATTCTTAGGGTATATTCTCCTCCTGCTGGCAAGAACAATTGAGCTTTGCCATTTGGTATATCATAGGAATATGGTATCAATCCATATTTCACTCTATTTGCTTTATAGTTGTAATTCACTGCCGAGGGAGAGAGTTTTGCGACCGACCATGCAGCATAATTTATAATTTTTTTTAATATCGGGCTATTGGCTCTTTCACTTCGCAGATGCAACTCCGTGCTTGCAAAGCCAAAGAACGCATGTGGCCAAAATCCCGTCATATGCCTTCTCTGTAGTTTGAATAATTCTTTTAACCTACTCCATCCACCCGTATTTGTTTTCGTGGAACCATATTCACGGTTAGCTGCAATAACAGATTTTTCGTAATGTACTGCTCCCACCTTACACAGCTTACACCACAAATCCCAATCCATGGCATAATGCAATGTTTCATCCAAATACTTTACTTCTTTCAGTTTTTTCATAGAAAAAAAAGTGGTAGGCTGCATAATGTAGTCGGAGTAGTTAAGCAGACGTGATTGATTATATGGCTCCACTTCCGTAAAATAACGGATAAAACCACCATAGCGATTAATGAATACACAATCTCCATAAAAAAGCGATAAGTCCGAATTTTCCTTAAAACGCTGAACCGCAATCGAAACTGCATAAGGGAAATATAAATCATCTGAATTTAACCAAGCAACAATCTCGCCAGTTGCTTTTTTAAATCCTTTGTTAATCGCATGTGATTGCCCCTCATCTTTTTCGCTGACCCAATAATCTATGCAGTTTTCGTATTTCTTTATAATATCAACCGAGTCATCGGTCGAACCGCCATCTATCACTATGTATTCAATATTTTCGTAATCTTGAGCCAAAACACTTTTAATTGTTTGCTCTAAAAATTCTCCTTGATTGAAACTTGGAGTAATAATTGAAACTTTAGGGTTTGACATGCTTTGTCGCTTATTTTTCATATTTTTTTATCACGTCTTCAGTGGGTCCTTCCATTATCGCCACGCCGTTTTCAATCCAAAGGGCGCGGTTGCAGAGTTCCTGTATCATGCTCGCCTGGTGGGAGACCAGTACGACCGTCTGTTCGGATTTTATTTTTTCCTTCATTATCGCGGTGGTCTTCTTTTTGAAATCCCGGTCCCCCACGCCAAGCACCTCGTCCAGCAGTAAAATATCCGTCTGCAATTTATGTATGATTGAAAAACCAAGCCTGGCCCTCATCCCTGTTGAATATGTTCTAACCGGGACATCTATATGGGAGCGGATTCCGGAGAAGTCAATAATCTTCTCTATCTCTTGGTCGATTCTGTCTTTGGAGTAGCCTAGGGCCAAGCCGGAAAGATAGACATTCTCCCTGCCGGATAGCTCCTGGGAGAAGCCCGCCTGGAGAACCAACAAGGAAGCCGTCACCCCTTCTTGTTTGACTACTGTTCCTCTATCTGGCTTGATTACGCCCGCGAGCAATCTCAGCAGCGTCGATTTCCCGGCGCCATTGCGCCCTATGACTCCAAGGGATTCCCCCGCGCAGAGGTCGAAGCTCACATCGCTTAGCGCCTCGAATTTACTCCTTCGGAATATCGAGCGGTTTTGATTGTATATCACCGCCGCATTCCTTACGACAAGAAGGACATCGCCGCGGTGATGGCGGGTAGGGGGGGCGGAATGCTTGTCGGTGCTTGCCGTTGTCATGCCGTTATCCTAGGATAGTAGTGTTCGAACTTTTCCAATATGAAGGCTCCAGCCAGTATCATGACTAGCCCGATGCAGGAAACATGCAAGAGGGAATTCCATTCCGGCCATCGCCCATGCAGGAGTATTTGCCTGTATTGCTCGAGCAACTTCGCCAATGGATTCAGCATGAATAGGTGATATTGGGGGTCGGTTGGTTTTATCTCGAAAAACACACCCGAAAGAAAAAACAGGGCTCTAGTGCCATGGGAAATCAGAAAACTCAAGTCCGGGATAAAGGGAACAATCGCCGCGCTCAAAAGGGTAACCCCGTAAACGAAAACGAATTGCGTTAGGATGATAACCGGGAGTGCGAGCCAGGAGATGGCTGGATGCAATCTTATCGAAATGTAAATTGCAAGAAGTGATACAACTATAGCAAATTCAATAGTGTGCACTAGCGTCGTTATGGTTGGGAAAACGACTTTGGGGATGAATATCTGCTGGATAAGCCGTCCAGCTTGTGAAATGCTGGTGGCCCCCATGGTCAGTCCCTGCATAAACCATGTGAACGCGACGATTCCAATCAGTAGGAATGTGGTGAAGTTCTCCGTGCGTTTATGCATGAGAAAAACAAATACGACATAAAAAACCACCATGCGCAGAATGGGGTCCAAGAGCAGCCACAAAACACCCAAGTGGTTTTTGATGGTTTTGCTAATCAATTTCGCTCTAACGCTGTAGAGAATGTAGGCTCTGTATTTGTATAGGCTTTTAATCATTTACTAGTGATTCATGAAGGATTGCGGTAAAAGGCTTTTGGCCGCGGGAAAAGGATAGGGAAAACGACCGTTTTTGTGCCGGGCATCCAATCCGGGCGCGCTTCGCCCCGTCAATTAGGCAGCGCATGGGCACACCGAGTCAACGCATTTCTATCACCACTTGGCAATATCCGATAATCCTTGGAGTCGAGAACAGGCTAACCCTGTCCGCATGGACCGCTCCCAATTGGAGCAAATCCGAGGCTTGAAGTATAGGCTAGTGGGCGTGCGTTGTCAAGCCTAGGCGTGCTATTTAGGGCTCACTGAATAATTGGCCTACCGTGTGCTTGGGGTCGGTTTCGTACGTTAGGGCTCACTGAATAATTGGCAAGCGCTTTATTTTCATTGGGTTAAGCCTGTTTTTAACGGTGTCATCTCCAAGGTTTTTGGAGCAAGCCTCCCAAAACCCTTGGAGCCGACTAACGATTTGAGGCGCTTGCCAATTCCGCGAAAGCCGGGAACGGGCCATTGGCGGCGTTAATTTCGCCTCGGAGCACTTTAGTGCACCTTCGGCTTATTGCCTAGCCACTCACCCGTTCTCGACTTTTTCAGTAGACCCTACGTTACCTGGTATCCAGGCCTGTCGTTCCTCGGGTAGAACTTCCCTAGACGTTTCACCACCCGCTTCGCTAGAGGCACGGAGGAAAAAGAGAAGATAGAAGAGCACACGGAGATTGCGTGAATTGGCCATGCCGTATCCCGGCCTGTCAAATTCACACAACGGCTTTGATTGGAGAGGAGGAGGAGTCTCGAGCGTTTTGTCTCTGAGTTCTCTTGAAAATCTATCACTCGATTATATTTCCGTGAAACGGGAATGGAATCGAGTGATCTCAGCTATTTTCTTACTCAGTGTCTCCGTGTCTCCAGCGAAGCGGGTGGTGGATTCTTGGTGTTTTAGCGTCTTGGCTGTAAAAATTGGTTGCGGCTTCGCTACTCTGAGTTTATCCGTGTCCATCTGTGGTTCTGATTTAAGTCATTCGGATTTTGAATTTGTTTCTCATTTTGGATTTAGGGTTTAGGATTTCGGATTTCCTCCGTAGCTTCCCAGGCTTCCTCCTTCGCTAAAGCTACGGAGGACAGATGGGATCCAGGATTTCATCTAGGACATGGCCATCTTTCAGCGACAACTTCCGGGTGGAAACAGCATTCAGAAAGTCCTTGTCGTGGGATACGATAACCATGCTTTGCGGGAGGGTTCGTAAAAGCTCCAGGATTCTGCCGCGGGATTCGCAGTCCAATCCGTTGCTGGGTTCGTCCAATAAAAGAACCTCCGGCTTCATCGCAAGTAGCGTGGCCAACGCCGCAAGTCTTTTCTCCCCTCCGGAAAGCCGGTATGTTATCCGGTCCTCGAATCCCACTAAGCCCACCCTATCCAAGGCCTCCGCGGCATCCTTTTTAGCCTCCTCGACGGTGCGCCCCATATTTAATGGTCCGAAAGCCACATCCTCGATAACGGTTGGACAAAACAGTTGGTCGTCGGAATTCTGGAACAAAAGACCCACTTTCCCGCGGATTTCGCGGAAATCGGTCTCGCGGCGACGCGGCTTCCCCAAAACTCTCAAAACTCCGGCATCCGGCAGGATCAGCCCGACAACTAGATGGAGCAGGGTGGTTTTTCCCGCTCCGATAGCGCCGGCCAACCCCAACCGCTCCCCCTCCTTCAGCGAAAAGGTCGCCCTGTCCAAGACCTTCTTGCCTTCATAGGAAAAGGAAATATCCTCAAACTCGATCAGATGTTCCGCCATGCCGCCCCCCATTCCACAAAGGCCAGCGCGAATCCCGCGGCCACGACCACTCCCGCGAAAACGGCATCCCGGAGTCGGGCCGAAAAAGCGCTCAGGGAGTAAAGCCGTCCATCAAATCCGCGGCATTTCATCGCCTCCAACACGCGGTCGGAACGATCAACCCCGCGGATGAACATCATACCGACCAAATACCCTAGGGATCGGAGCGAATGCCCGTTGAAGCCGGCGCGGAAACCGCGCGCTTTCATGGCATTCCGCAAACGGTGGTATTCGATATGCGCCGACTCTAGATACCTCACGCAGAAAAAAAGGATGTGGGAAAGCTTTTCCGGCACCCCCAAGGCGGCCGCGGCGCGCGCCAGCACCATGGGGTCCAAGGTCGCCAGTAGCGAACCGCATATCGCCATGACGATATTAGCCTTGGCCGCTATACGGAACGCCGCGTCGAAGCCTTCGGCGGTCCACTGCAACGGCCCCCAAGAGAACACCGCCTCTCCTGGCGTGGATAGCGGGACGAGGATAATCAAAAACGCGGCCAGCATGTTGAGTTCGGCGTGCCGACGGAAGATTCGCCACCTGAACCCCTTGGCTATGGCTAGGAGGAAAACAGCCGCGAGCGCCGCTAACGCCAAAGATTCCCACTTCTCCAACACCACCACGAGGAAGGAAAGCGTCAAAGCCACAGCCAGTCTGACGCGCGGGTCCAGACCGTCAACAATGGAACGGCTGTCAGTTTTTTGAAATATCCTCATCTATTTTCCCTGAAACTCTAAATCCTACATTAGAAATCCTAAATTCGCCAATATCTTTATTTCCGATTTGAGTCATTCGCATTTTCTTCCGTCCTTTCCAACCACCCGCTTCGCTAGAGACACGGAGGCACGGAGAAGATGAGATCGATGGAACGGACTCCAGTCTTCGACTGCCTCCCGTTCCATCGATGTTCTATTTGGGAGTGAAGGCAGAGTCTTTCTCATCTCTTCCTCTCAAATAAAGCCATGCGTGAAATAATCCGGAACCGAAGGTTGCTGTTTATTTCATGCATCTCCGTCTTCTCCCTCCTACTTACCTCTGTGTCTCCAGCGTAGCGGGTGGTAAATTTTTGGGTTTCCGCACGTTGACTAAGGTCATAAGTGCTGGCCCCGCTCCCGACATCTCAAATGTTTAATTTTCAATTCACCATTCAACATTCATCACTCCTTATTTCGATTTTTGTTCAAGCCCAGCATGAAAAACACCACGCCGGTGATACCGGCGATAAATCCCAATCCCGCGACAATGTCCTGGAGCCGCTCTCGCTCCTTGAACTCCGCCAACTCCATCCGCAAAGGCGCGATTTCCGCGCTTACCGCTCGTTTGACGACAGCCTCCAACTCGCCAGCAGCCACTTTCGGGCTGACGGCCCCCTCCCCAGCGGCAGTATCGGACCGCTCCTTGTCGTCGGAAACCGCGGAATTCGCGGAAGCCGCGGGGGGGGAGGAAGGGAACTCCGCTGGAAGCTCGTTGGCCTTGACCACGAATTTGGCGACGTGTCCAGCGCCAGCGTTCACCGTAATCGTTAGATTGTCCCTAACTTTCGGAACAAAGGAGAACTCGCCATTGTCGCCCGTTTTGCCTTGGGCGATCGTGTTCCCCTTGGAATCGACCACCTTGAAGGGGATTCCTTTCGGACGGACGCCACCCGACATCCATGCGTATCCCGCGACCTTGCCGTCCTCGGCGGCGGCGAAACACTTGATCTTATGGGCGTCGGCCGCGACTCCCGCGAAAAAAACAGCTAATAATATCAATGTTTTCATACATCCAACTCCTTATCTGGAAATCCGAAATAAGAAATCCGAAACTCGAAACAAATCCGAATTTTCAAAATTCAAATGCTCCAATGATGCCCACCGACATCTCAAATTCGAAATCCGAAACTTAGCGGAGGGATCGTCCCTAAAGAAGGCCCATCCGTGGTTCACTCCATCATCCATAATTCAAGATTCACCATCTTTATTTTTGATTTGAGTCATTCGCATTTTCTTCCGTCCTTTCCAACCACCCGCTTCGCTAGAGACACGGAGACACCGAGAAGATGAGATCGCTGGAACGGACTCCAGTCTTCGACTGCCTCCCGTTCCATCGATGTTCTATTTGGGAGTGAAGGCAGAGTTTTTCTCCTCTCTTCCTCTCAAATAAAGCCATGCGTGAAATAATCCGGAACCGAAGGTTGCTGTTTATTTCATGCATCTCCGTCTTCTCTCCTCTACTTACCTCTGTGCCTCCAGCGAAGCGGGTGGTAAATTTTTGGGTTTCCGCACTTTGCCTGCTCATCAGGCTCGTCGTTCCTCGGGTAGGACTAAAGTCAGAAGTGCTGGTCCCGCTCCCGACATCTCTCGAGCAAGTCGGGTCGCACTTTCCTCAAAAAACCCACTGCGGCAGCGGTAACCGACGCATCTATCAGCGCCACCGGGATATGGGCCAGCAAAATAGCCTTCACCGCCGCGGCATATTTCTCCGGAGCGCTGAGATTGAGCATCAACGCCAACGAGGCGCAAGACAACGCCACCGCCAAACATCCCGCGACCGCGCCCCACGCCGCTGCCTTCCCCGGGGAATCGGCATAACGACACAACCTCCCGAACAAAAGCCACACCACGACCGCGGGAACGCCCATATCTATGATATTCGCCCCGAGCGCCGTCAAACCGCCGAACCCGAACAAAACCGATTGCAGAAACAACGCCACCGCGAACGCGGGCAAGGCCGCCCAACCAAGCACAAGCCCCACCAATCCGTTGAGGATCAGATGGGAGCTGGAAGGACCGATATTGACATGTATGAACGAGGCTAGAAAAAAAACCGACGCCAAGGCACCCACCTTCGGGACACGCTCGTAATCGACGGCCCTCGCCGCGCCAACCACCGCCACGGCGGCGGCGGTGTCGGTGACGGCCATCACCTGCCAGCTCAATGCTCCGTCCATCACATGCATGACGCGCCCTCCGAAACGGCGCCACCGACACTCACATGTCCCGGCAACGCACCCACATCAAAGCTCCCAACTCCGTATCCACCATCTCTCCCTTTGGGTTCTTCATCTTGTCGCCGTCCATCAAAGCGGCGAAACCCCACCATCCCGACCGAGGCATGGCGTAACAGAAAACTCCGTTGGCGTCGGCCTTGATCACCTGCGTGTCGAACGCGTCGTTCGGCACATCTATTATTTTCCCGCTATTGAGATACTCGACTTCGATCTCGGCGAACGGCACCGGTTTGCCGTTGCAAGTCACGATTCCTCGGAAAACGTTTCCAGCCCAAAGACCATATGGCCTGACAAGGGGCTTGATCTCGACGGGAAACCCAACCATGGCGTCCCAGCCCTCTCCGCCCCCGAACGCATCGACAACCACCTTCGTGTAGTGGATTATCATCTTCCTCTCGGCGGGCTCCCAATAAGGAGCAGGAGCGATGTAGAAAACATGATCCCCGGGACGTTTAACCTTATATGTCGCGGAATAGGCGGTCTTGCCTTCCACTTTCCGCTTTTTCAACGCATCCATAAGGTTAACCTTTTTTCCGCCAACCAACACGCCGAACTCCGTTGGCGTCCCCATCTCCATAACAGGGCCCCCACTCATGGGATGGGTGAACAAAATGTCCAACGACACTTCCCGATTGTCCTCGTCGGCAAACTCCGACGCCGGAATCAACACTTGGAAATGGCCCCATGCCGCCACCGCCGCGGAAACCGCGCATAGCCCGGCGAACACCTTCAATCTTCTTGCATTCATTGAATACCTCCCTCAAAGAAATTCGAAATCCTAAATCCTAAACTCGAAACAAATCCGAATTTTCAAAATTCAAATACTCCAATAATGCCTGACTACATCTCAAACTCGAAACTCGAAATCCTAAATCCGACTTGTCCCGCCGTAGCTTTAGCAAAGGAGGAAGGGTTAGCAAAGGCAGAAACAAATTCGAATCTCGGAGCCTCCGTTCTTTCCACTCTATTAACACCTTTCTTGTTATTTGTAATACCAGCGGCCAAACGCCATCTCGTTCGCACGACCTTTGACATCCGGACACCGACCCCGCTGGGCCCTTCGCCCCATTAACACCTTTTTCCCATTCGTAACATCATTGAGTCTAAAAAAACGCGCTATTCAAGCGATATTGCCACCGGTGGTGGTGGCCACCAAAGAACAATGCTTTATCCCCTTCAACGCTCTGATAGCCGCGGCAAACTTCTTGATTTTACCAGCCATTCCCCGAAGGGTTATCACCTCCAGGCAATTGTCGTGGTCTAGATGGATATGCTGCGTCGAAAGAACGATATCGCCAAAATCGTGTTGAATTTCCATCAATTTAGAGACAAACTCCCGACGGTGATGGTCGTAAACCATGACGAATGCGCCCGCCACCCACGCGCCTTCCGACCACTCCTTGCCGACCAACGCCTTGCGCATGAGACGCTTTAGCGCCTCGGACCGCGTGGCATACCCTTCGTTCGCGACAAACGCGTCAAACGCATCGAGAAGGTCGGAATCAACCGACACGCTGAATCTTACCAATTCGCCCATCCGAACACCCTGCTTGTTGTCCACCGATTACCGGCAGTGTTATGATTTCCGCATAACGTATCACGAAAAGCCATCCGCGCAACTCCCGAAACCCGCGAAAAAGGAATTTAGAGGGAGCAAAAGCAAAGAATCCACCACCCGCTTCGCTGGAGACACGGAGGCGCCGAGTGAAAGCAAATAGCTGAGATCACTCGATTCCATTCCCGTTTTACGGAAATATAATCGAGTGATAGATTTTCAAGAACTCAGAGACAAAACGCTCGAGACTCCTCCTCATCTCCCATCAAAGCCGTTGTGTGAATTTGACAGGCCGGAATACGGCGTGGCCAATTCACGCAATCTCTGTGCGCTCTTCTAGCTTCTCTTTTTTCTCCGTGCCTCTAGCGAAGCGGGTGGTGAATAATTGGCAAGCGCTTAATTTTTATCTGGTTAGGACTGTTTTTAACGGTGTCATCTCCAAGGTTTTTGGAGCAAACCTCTCAAAACCCTTGGAGCCGACTAGCGATTTGAGGCACTTGCCAATTCCGGGAAAGCCCGAATCAAGCATTAAAAATTCAACATTTGAGATGCCGCTCCCACATCCCCTACAGTTCCTACGTGGTAAAAGTCCTCCCTCTCTTCATGTCTTCGCGCGAGGCATCTTCAAATTGCGAACGTGTGCTTGCCAATTATTCGGCAAGCCCTACTTTAGGGAGGGCTGTTGGCGAAGATGTCGTCTCGTCATTCGTAGGCCTCCTTGGATGGAGTTTGTTTTTGCAGGAAACATCCCGAATGAGTAGCGAGCCAAACAGAAGCGGACAAAGGCGCAAGGACTACGTGGCGTATATCGCGGTGGGTTTGTTTGTGCTTGTCATGATTTTGGAATTACTGCTCGTGACTTGGCTTCCGAGGAAAATGATTACCGAGAAATTCTGGGAGCGTGACGAGGCACAGCAGGAATTGGTTGGTTTGATGGACAAATTGAGGCGGAATATGCGTGGTGGGGCCATCCATTGCCAAAACTCCTGGCAGGAGGGCGAGGTGGATTTGGCCTTGAGTTGCCTGGACGAAATAGCCAAGTACCTTAGGGATAACCAGGACAATATGGACCGTGCGCAAATAAGGCGTGTTTACAAGTTGCTTCGTTGGTTCGAGATTCGGTACAACAAGTGGGCTGAGAAGAGATTTTGCGTTTCCGTCGAAACAATCGACATAGAGCCGTTACTTAGGAAATCGCTGGAAAAATACCATGAGAAACTCGGAGACAAAGGAAAATCTGACGGGGGCGATTGAGGGGTTTCGGAACGCCAGGATAGCCGTTGTTGGCGATTTAATCCTTGACGTGTATGTGTGGGGTGCGGCGTCGAGGATATCCCAAGAGGCCCCGGTGCCCGTGCTTCGAGTGTCCGAAACGACCCATTCGCTTGGGGGCGCCGCCAATGTCGCGCTCAATATTGCCTCTTTGGGGGCGTCGGCTTCTGTTTTCGGCGTGGTTGGGGATGATTCAAACGCCGATATAATGGAAGGATTGCTTCGGGAGCGGGGAATCGCGGCGTATGGAGTCGAACGGGATTCGACGCGTCCGACAACGGAGAAGCAACGTGTCATCGCCGAGTCGCAGCAGGTGGTCCGGATTGATTACGAGGATGTGTCTCCCGTGGGGGAGGGGCTTTTGGACAACGTTTTGGAAAAGTTGAAGGCGGCTTTGGCAAAAGGCGAATTCGACGCTGTCGTAATCGAGGATTACGCCAAGGGGTTTTTGAATGCCGCCGCCGCCGCGGAAATCGCGGACGCGGCCAAGAAATCTAGAGCCATTGTCGCTCTTGATCCCCATCCGGGGCATCCATTGGAATTCGACGGTGTCGATATCATGACACCGAACAAGAAAGAGGCGTTTGGGCTGGCTAGCGTATATCACGACGATACCGACAACGCGTTGGGGAAGTTGGACGAGGTAGCGGACAGGATTCGGGGCAAATGGGATCCGGCGCACCTGTTGATAACGCTGGGGCCGGATGGCGTTGCGTTATATCCTCGTGGGGCGGAGAAGACTATAATTCCGACCCGAGCCCGGGAAGTGTTTGATGTTTCCGGTGCGGGAGACACGTTTATTGCTTCCTTCACTTTGGCAATGGTTGCGGGAGCATGTGCCTCGGACGCCGCGGAAATTGCGAACCACGCGTCGGGTGTCGTGGTTGGGAAGGTGGGGACTGTTCCGGCCGATCTTGAAGAGCTGCTAGAAAGGTTGAAGCGTTTTTGACGAGCTATGGCGGATCCTGTCGCATCTCGCCGTATTGTTCCGAAGTAGGGTTGGCGGAGGCGGAAGGAATGGCCCCCTATATTCTGGCGAGCGCCGAGTGGATTTTTTCTGTGTGCGTGGGCTGTTGGCGGAAACATTCTAGCAATTCGGCTAATTGCGAGGGAATCGGGTTTTTCCGTCATTTTCAGTTCGAGTTAATGTTGTTGGGAGGTTTGGTTGGAACGAAGACTAGTCTCGCAAGACCTTCTATGGAACCTTTCGCCGTTTGACGTTGTCTTATCGGGTGCGGGCGGGACAGAGGGAGTCCGGAAACCGCAGAGCGAAACTGGAGGAAAAATATGAACCAGAACGAAATTCAGGAATTGCAGGACCAAATTAAGCAGGTGGCCGCTTTCGTGAGTCCCTTGAAGACCGAGATAGGGCGTGTGATTGTGGGCCAGGAGAAATTGATAAACTCGATGGTTCTAGCGTTGATAGCGGACGGCCACATATTGCTCGAGGGTTTGCCAGGCTTGGCTAAGACGCTGGCGGTGAAAACCCTGGCGCAGAGTCTAAATGCCTCCTTTTCGCGTATTCAGTTCACTCCCGATTTGCTTCCTGCAGACGTTATCGGAACCAATATCTACAATCCCAAAAACCAAACTTTCGGAGTGAGATTGGGGCCGGTGTTCGCCAATATACTGCTGGCGGACGAGATCAACCGGGCGCCGGCCAAGGTACAGAGCGCTCTACTGGAATGCATGCAGGAGAAGCAAGTGACCATCGGAGGAGAGAAGCACGATATTCCGCGCCCTTTCCTGGTGATGGCGACCCAAAACCCCATAGAGCAGGAGGGCACGTACGCCCTGCCTGAGGCCCAAGTCGACAGGTTCATGTTCAAGCTTCTCGTAGATTACCCCAAGCGCAACGAGGAACGTTTGATTATCGACAGAATGGCTCATCCCGAAATGGAGCTTAACGCGGTGGCGGTACTTTCCCTGGAGGATATCGTCAATGCCAGAGCTTGGGTTGACAAGATATACATAGACGAAAAAATAGTGGAATACATTCTCGATGTTACCAACGCCACTAGACCCAAAGAGAAAAGATTCCTTTCGACACGTCAGTCGGAGGCTAACCTGAACGACCTCGATGGATTGATTCAAGTCGGTGCGTCTCCGAGGGCGTCCATCATGCTCGCTTTGGCGGCCAAGGCGACTGCGTTTATGGATGGACGGGCGTATGTTGTTCCGCAGGATGTGAAGGACGTGGCCCACGATATTCTTAGGCATAGGGTGATTCTCACATACGAGGCCGAAGCGGAGGAGATGACTTCTGACGACATTATC
Organism: Lentisphaeria bacterium; assembly: GCA_015486135.1. Lineage (GTDB taxonomy): Bacteria > Verrucomicrobiota > Lentisphaeria > Victivallales > JAADHT01 > WFSE01. The sequence goes on along the minus strand of WFSE01000022.1, from coordinate 10,625 downwards.
AAGCGGGTGCTCGACGAGTTGAGAACGCCCTGACCGGAGTGTCGCAATTCCATTCTGCCAACTGGAGAACGACATGATATCCAAGGATTTATTGTCGCAGGTGAGAAAAATAGAGATCCGGACCCGGAGGGTCGTGGACGATATCACCGCCGGAGCCTACCATAGCGTTTTTAAAGGCGCTGGAATCGAATTCGACGAGGTTCGAGAATATTCCTCCGAGGATGATATCCGCGACATAGACTGGAACGTCACCGCCAGGATGGGGGCTCCTTACGTCAAAAAATACATCGAGGAACGGGAGTTGACCGTGGTTTTGGCGGTTGACGTGTCGGCGTCGTCGATGTTCGGAAGTGGCGATAAAACAAAGGCGCGGAACGCCGCGGAAATTGCGGCGCTGCTGGCGTTTAGCGCTATACGCAATAATGATCGCGTGGGACTGCTTATTTTCACCGATAAAGCGGAGTTCTATCTCCCCCCTAAATCTGGGAAGACCCACGGGCTTAGACTGATTAGGGAGTTGATGGCCAGGCGGCCGGAGGGGCGCGGCACGGATATAGCTGGAGCGCTGGATACGCTTATGCGCATGTTGCGCAAGCGCACGGTCGTGTTCCTGATAAGTGATTTTATCGACGACAAGGATTTTTCGAAACGGCTTACCATCGCCAACAAGCGTCACGACGTGGTGGCGGTCAGGATTCTGGACCCCTTGGAGTTGGCGATGCCTAAGACGGCCAATCTCGTGGTCGAGGATGCGGAGAGTGGGGAGGCCTTGGCGTTTCCAGGGCGCAATTCCAGACGACTCGCGAGATACGCGGCGGCGGCCGAAGCCGCCCACGCCAAAAACGAGGAGATTTTCCGTAGGGCGAAGGTGGATCTTATCGATTTCCGACTTGGTGGTGAGGTTGTCAAGCCGTTGGTGACATTTTTCAAACGACGCAAGAGCAAGCAGTAATACGGAAATTGGAGGCGCTATGGGGCGCTTGATTGTGAAAATTATTTTGGGTGTGATCGGGGCGTTTTTGCTCGCAGCTTTGATCGTGGGGGCGCTAGCGTACCGCCAGTACCGTTTGTCCGTGGCGGACGGGTTTTCTCCGACGGCCCCGACATTCGAGCTTTCCCCGGCTTCGAACATAATGCTTGGGAAGGATGTTCGGGTATTAGCTAAAATGCAGTGTCCCTGGGGATACGCTCCCGTCAAGGCCACGCTTGATCTGGCGAAAGGGCTGCAAAGCGTAGCCGAGCCGGTCATCCGCAAGCTAGGTGATCGTTGGGGAAAGTCGGAGTGGGAGATTTCGGCGGAGATCCAGCCGTATCGTACCGGGGAAATTAAGCCATCGAAGTGCTCGATTGAAATAACGGGGCCGGAGAAAAATGGAACCGCGTACTCGAAGACCTTGAAAGCGTCCATTCCCGGATTCAAGGTTCTCGCCGTGGATACAGGGGGCAAGCGGGAGCTGGATATCGCTGGCGAGGCCAGACCCGTGTCCGCTGTCGACCGGAATCCCTTGATGCGGGTTCTGCTTGTGGTGGCCTTGGTGGGACTTTTGGCTCTGGCGCTGGCCGGCGTTGTGTTCGCATTGCTTGTTTGGAAGAAAAAACGGGAAATGGCGATACCACCACCAACCCCTTGGGAAATAGCGATACAACGTCTTGACAAGTTGGCTGCCGAACTCGGGGATGGCTCCATTGACGGCTTGGCCTGCGTGGCGGGATTGACCGATATTATTCGTCTTTACTTGGAGGAGAGGTTTAGTGTGCCCACGACTACCAGGACCACTCAGGAGTTCCTTTTGGACTTGGAGCGCGGCGAGGGCCCCTTGGGGGCGGACCATAGATTGTTCCTGAGGGATTTCATGTCTGCCGCCGAGCTGGTCAAATTCGCAAAACTGCCAGCGGACGAGACTCTACTTTTGGACGCCCTCGCCAAGGCCCGCAGACTTGTCGAGTCTACCATCCCTGAAGTCGAAGACGAGCAAGGGCGCCAAAAGGAGAAAGAAAATGTTTAGATTTGCTCTTCCATGGTTTCTGCTCCTTTACATCCCTTACTTGGCGTTGATTGTCATGGCCATGCGCAAGCGTCCGCCAAGCCTTAGGATTCCTTGGGCGAGGCCTTTCAAGGAGGCGAATCCGGGCGGAAAGCTCCATATGGCCATGGGGGTGCCATTTTTCTTGAGCGCTATTGGCTTGGCCCTTCTTATATTCGCTTTGGCGCGTCCCCAAAAGGGAATAGAGTTGCTGAAGCAAAAGGCGGAGGGAATCGATATCATGCTGGCTATCGACTTGTCTGGAAGCATGGAGGCCATAGACGTTCCTACCGGCTACAGTGATGATGAAATCAAGGACGCTTTGAGGAACGGAAAACTGAAAAAACGCATTGAAATAGCAAAAGAGGAAATCAGGAAATTTATCGAGCGCAGACCTAATGATCGCATAGGGCTCATCGCCTTCGCCCCCTTGCCCTACGTGGCTTGTCCTCCAACACTGCACCATGCGTGGCTGTTCGCTCATTTGAATAATTTGCAAGCGGGGATAATTGGCGACGCCACCGGAATAGCCGGACCTATAGCGAGCGCGGTTCACAGACTCAAGGATTCAAAGGCCAAAAGGAGAGTGGTGGTGCTCTTCACCGACGGAAGCAATAACGTCGATGCCAGGATAACGCCAAGGCAGGCGGCGAAACTTGCTAAAAGATTCAACGTGGTTATTTACACTGTGGGAATCGGTAGCCCGAATGCGTGCGTGGTTCGCAGAGATCCTTTCCGGGGACAGCGCATTTTTCCCCTCGCAACGCAATTCGACGAGAAGCTTCTGAAGGATATTGCCGCCACCACGGGGGGGCGTTATTATCCCGCCAAGGACTCCAAAGGGCTTGCGAAGGCCATGCGGGAGATAGACAAAATGGAAAAAACCAGCCAGGAGCAACCAATATACGTAGATTACAGCGAATTGGGGCCGAAGTTCGTCCTGGCGGGGCTGATTCTGATTTTGCTAGCATTTTTCCTGGAAAACACGGTGGCTCTTAAAATTCCATAGCCCCTTGTTGACTTTTGGGGCGTTTGAGCGGTTTAGCGTCTTCGGTTGGTGTGATTGATTTTTCTTTCTGGATATGGTATTGTTCTTCCTTGAGGGATGTTTTGTTAGAGCGGGATTCGGGAACAGGTTGGTTGCTAGACGATGCGGGGAAGTGTTTTGGCAATTATTCGGCAAGACCTTGTTGTTGGAGCCAAATCGCCGTTAGGTGGATTGAGGGTTGAATCGGGAGACTTCGCATGTTTCGTTCACTTGTGTGCTCTCGCACGTGTGCTTTGGTGATGGCGGCAACGCTTCTATGGGGGCTTGGAGTTCTTGGTGCGACGATAGAGGAGAAGGCTAAGGTGGCCAGGGCTTATGTCGGTAAGAGCCCGACAATAAAATGCGGCCCAAAAAATGTCGGGGATGTCGTGTCGCCACCAGTGGCCATGAGCAAGCTGAAATACGGCTCCGTCCTTGTCGTGACTCCTGGAAACTACCGCGGTGCGAGGCTCCGTATTTCCGCTAACAAAGTTCTCATCACGGGTGACGGAAGTGGCAAGTTCTGTGATCTCGCAATTGAAGTTACGGGACGGGACTGCGTCATTAGGGATTTATGGGTCAGAAGACTGGCCACTGCCAGTGACATAGTGGTCGTGGACTCCGTCATATACGACTTGGAGGCGGGAGAGTTGTCGAGAAAAAAATCTTCGCAGTATTTTTTCAATACGTGCCTGTCCACTATATCAACACCTTTCCATGATATGAAAGTCGTCTTGAAAAAATGTACCATAGCGGGAAACGGAGTTGGGATTGATTTTGGAGTCAATAGCAGATTTACCATTTCCAATTGCGTTATTGCCGCTATTCACGCTCCGTTCCGGTTCGACGAGGATTGTAAGGGAGGGAAGAACAAGCTGACCATGGATAATTGCGTTATCTTTAGCAAGAGTGGAATTCTTGGCTCCAAAGGGCGTTCTCCGGAGGTTAGAGCCATGGATTTGAAGCGATTGGGGCGTATTGCCAACGTGTTTTGCAAGAAAAACGTACAACTCCTGTGCCCTGTTTTTATCGGGGGAAAACACCGGGGACCATCGTTTTTTATTCAAACTCGGGATTCTCCGGCAAAAGGCGTGGGAGTCGACCCCCAATCAAATCCTGTTTTGTCAAAGTATCTTGAACGAATGAAGACCGAAAAGCTGGCCGGACCTAAGCCACCCCCTAAACCACAGTCTCCAAAGTCGGGGCCGGACCGCAAACCTCCGCCTGGAAAAACTCCCCCTAAATTGCCGGAAGACGATTCGGCGATCGGAGGTATCCCCGAGGAGCCGGATTGAGTTGACGCTAGAGGAGGAGTCGTGGAGTCGCACTGAAAACTTTCCCTAAGGAGGACGAACGATGGATATTAAACGCATGCGTTTGGGGGGATGCGTATGGTTGGTAGTGGTGGTGATTACGATGGTCGCCGCTGGGAAGAAATTTTCCATCTCTTCGCGGAATTTCGCTAGCGGAAGATATATTCCCGCTAAACATGCCACGCTAAAAGTGCCGGGAGGGAAAAATATCTCTCCGGCGTTGAATTGGAGCAATCCTCCTGCCGGGACGAAGTCTTTTGTCATAACTTGCGTCGACACCAATCCTATAGCTAAAAGATGGGTGCATTGGATGGTCGTCAATATTCCTAGGGACTCCAGGGGCATACCGGAGGGGGCGTCTTTGAGCAAGATGCCAAAAGGCGCGGTAGAACTAGCGAATAGCTTTGGTGACGATGGCTGGGGAGGCCCGCAACCTCCTCGGGGGAGTGGGCTCCATAGGTATGTGTTTTCGATCTATGCTTTGAACATATCCACTTTGCCGGTGAGGCAAGGGGATTCATTGTCCGAACGACAACTGCTAGCGCTTCTGAAAGGCCATGTTCTAGGGAGGGCGGTTTTGTTCGGGCTTTTTCAGCGCTAATATAGAGCCTGCCAATTAACCCGCGGGCCTCGTCATCGGCTTGAAGGTTTTTCCGCCCACTGTGTGATTTTAGCCGACAAGTCGGAAATATGCACTGGTTTGGCAAGGTAATCATCCATTCCCGCATTTCGGCATTTTTTTTCTTCTTCCTCGAGCGCGTTGGCGGTCATTGCGATGATTACGGACTTGACACCTTTTTCCCTAAGTTCCCTAGTGGCGTCGTAGCCACTTTTCTCTGGCATCTGACAATCCATGAAAATTATGTCGTAGTTTTTTGCGGTTGCCATATCAACGGCTTCCTGTCCATTTTTGGCGACATCGAAATCATATCCCATTTTGGAGAATATCTTATCCACTAGTTTAATGTTGATGGGATTGTCTTCGGCAAGGAGAAGTTCCAGAGGATATTGACGGGAAAGTTCCGGAATCTTATCACGACGATGGATTTTTCTGGGGTTTGTTGCTTTTTCCGATTCCGCATGTGATGCGAATATGCGCTGAAGCGCTGAAAAGAGATGCGCCTGCTTCACTGGTTTCGGAATATAGAAAGAAAACAGTTCTCCGGGGAACTCAACATTTGTAGGCTTTTGGACTGAACTAATCAGCATGAGTGGTAGTTTGTCCTTTTTGACGAATTTTCTTATTTCCCGCGCCAGTTCAACTCCGTCCATCTCTGGCAGATCCATGTCAAGAAGACCAACATCAAACTCGCTTTTCCTCAAGGCATTTAGCCCATCTTCCGCTTTTGAGAAAGCAGTGGGAATCATATCCCACTTCCTACACTGTATGGAGAGAATCTTTCTGTTGGTGGCGTTGTCGTCCACAATAAGAACCTTTTTATTCCTTAGATTTTCGGTCTGCTCGCTATAAATCGTCCCATCCACGGGAAGATCAATAGCCGGTAGTTTCAAGGTGAATAGGAATTCAGTGCCAATGCCCTCTTCGCTTTCAAACCAGATTTTTCCTTGCATTAAATGGACGAGACGCTGCGATATTGCCAAGCCCAACCCCGTGCCTCCGTATTTTCTAGTCGTTGATACGTTCGCCTGAGAAAACGCTTTAAACAATTTTTCTTTCTGGTCATGGCGGATTCCAATTCCAGTGTCCTTGACGGAAAACAGGAGCTCGGCGACACCGTTGTTCTCGTTGTTTTTCCGTACGGAGAGGAAGATTTCCCCTTTTTTCGTAAACTTTATAGCGTTTGACACCAAATTGACAAGAATCTGTCTTATTCTGCCTGGATCCCCCTTGACATACCGCGGCACATCCTCCTCCAAATAGTGAATCAGCTCAATCCCTTTTTCGCTTGCCTTGCGTTTGAATATATCGAAGACTGATTCGATTAAGTCTTGGAGCGAGACCTGGATCTGCTCTAGCTCCATGTGCCCGGACTCTATTTTCGAGAAATCGAGGATATCGTTGATGATGCCCAATAGGCTGTCGCCACTTTCGCATATCACTTTGACATAATCGACCTGTTCTTCAGAAAGGTCGGTTTCGGAAAGGAGTTCCGCCATGCCGATGACACCGTTCATGGGCGTTCTTATTTCATGGCTCATATTAGCGAGGAAGTCGGATTTTACCTTTGCCGCGTCAAGAGCGTCCTGGGCGTATTTTTCGGCGTTTTCCTTTGCGATGACAAGCTCTTTTTCGATTTTCTTTCTACGCTCGACCTCTTCTTTCAGCAACTTCTCGTTCCTGAGGGAATTCAGCATATGGTTGAGAGATTGGGCCAGCTGGCATATTTCGTTGCCGGAACAGACCGGAATATCACTATCGAGTTTGCCGTTGGCAATCGCCTCAGCGGCATCCCTGAGAGAATTCAATGGACGTGTTATCGTTAAAAAGAAAATCAGATATATGATTCCGCAGATAAGCAGTGTTCCTACTCCGGCGCAGATTACTGTGATTACTATAATTCTATGCACGGCCAATTCGGTTTCTTTTACGCTGTTGAGCGTGAGCATGTTGATTTTGTTCGCCGCCTTGAGTGCGCGTTTTTTCAGAGGCTTCAAGTTAAGAGCCACCTCTACGTATCCAGCCATATCCCCTTCTTTTTCAATCGGAACACGGAAATCGTACTTTCGATTTTCCTTGCCCTTGAAAATCACGTGTCCTTCCGGGTCTTTTACGTTCAAAGAAGCGATAAGATGGTTTTTCTGGACATTGGACGCCATCTCCTCGACAGCGTCATAGTCGTAATTCTTCATGTTTTCATATTGATTGGTGGCAAAAGTCTTGACAAGGACTTTTCCCTTTGCTTTGATGAGGTTTGAAAAGGTGGTTTCCTCCTCTTGTCGAATCGAACGCAGTTGTTTGATGAAATCGTCGCGCTGGTGTTCTTGGATATTTTTCAGGTCGTAGATGAAAAAGGTGGAGAAAGAGAACATAAGGACGAGAACGCTCACGGAAACCGCGATCATGAATTTTATGGAAATATGTTTAAAAAACATTTCAATCTCCGAAATCGTAGTTTTTATCAACACCTGCGTGCTTGATTAATGGAATAGTGTGGCTGAAATCATGTTTTGTTGTGACAATGTATCCAGTGATCTTCAGCGCTTTTTTCAGTGATTCCGCTTCGGGGGAATTGTCGTTTTTAAGGCTTAGTAATATTTTTTTAACCTTGTCCGCTAGATTTTTATCTATTTTAGAGGACACGATAAGGGTGTTGTTGGGGTTTTTTCCGTGATCCTCCGCTACTTTTTTTAAGTCGGGATAGCGTGCTTTAACTGCATCCCACACTCGATTTTTGACAACAGCTATATCGGCGACCCCCTTTGCCAGAGCGCTTATGGCGTTGCCGTGGTTGCCAGCTATGAGCAATTTTGTGTTCTTTCCCAAGAATGCACGGCAGAAAAATTCTCCGCTTGACGCAAGAGCGGAGCATATTATTTTTTTGGAGCTCCAGTATTTTGGAGTCATTTTGAAGTCGTTGTTTGATTTGGGAACCAAAACAACGGCCCAGTAGGTGCTCCATCCTCCGACGCTAACTGGACGTACCAATGGGTATGCCAGCCCTTTAAGAATCATCGTGCCAGCAACACCTGACCCCGCGAACATCGCATCAATCTTTCCATCCCTGAATTTTTCAGCGGCGTTGCGATAAGAGTTGAAACCTATAAGCTGAACTTTAACGCCTTTGGTGTCGAAATATTTAATAAGAGGAGCAAAGTGCTCGGCCATGCCTCTTTTATCCTGCATTATCCCTATTTTTAGGGAGTCGTCGGCGGCAAGGTAGAGGGCAAAAGAAAGAGATGAAAGAATGACGAGACCTTTGAAGATAAAGGCGGACAGGGTGCGTTTAGATATGCTCATCGGGCGCTCCTACGAGATTTTTGTTTACCCTCTCTAGCTATAATAGGGATATTCAGAGTTAAAATCAAGTGTTCCGCCGATTATTTGGCAAGTGCCATGATTAAGGGGTTTTGGGCTCTCCCGTATTTTAGTGGGGTATTGCGTAGATTTTTCCTTCGGAAAACGCCCCTCCTCAGAGGGGAGGGGGCGTTTTCGGCTTTTGCGGAATTGCTCGATGTCTCAAGTCGTCAGTCGGCTCCAAGGATTTTGGGAGATTCGCTCCCAAAATCTTGGAGATGATATCCCCAAGAAGGTGTTTAACTCAATAGTTCAAAAGCACTTGCCAATTATTCAGTGAGCTCCAACTTAGGCCATTGTCGCTTTCGAAATCCCAACAGACTGTGGTGCCTTGGCATAACTGGAAACTTACGCGTTGTAGATTGATTTTTTTATTTCTCAGCGACTCCTCTCGGTGTGCTTGATTCTTTCTCGTCATACGCTACACTTGAATTACGCAAACGAGGAGGATCTGTGATAGTTGGCATAGGTACAGATATTGTTGAAACCGCGAGAATCGCGGGGACCTTGTCCGAGCATGGGGAAGCCTTCGAAGCAAGGATATTCACGGAGGCAGAGCGCGCGGAAGCCGCGGAGCGCAAAGCCAACGCCCAGTATTACGCTGGAAGATGGGCGGCGAAAGAAGCCGTGTCCAAAGCCTTGGGATGCGGTTTTGGCCCGCGGTGCTCTTGGTTGGACGTGGAAATTCTAAACAATTCCGACGGCAAACCAGTGGCGAAGCTGTCCAGTACCGCCGCCGCTACCGCTAACGCCATGGCTGGTAAATGGTCCTTGCATGTTTCCATATCGCACGAGAAGACACACGCTTGCGCTATGGCTATATTGGAAAAAATTGATGTCTAGCTATCCCCGTTTAGGGGTTTTTCTCTTCCACCGGGGCAAAGGTCCCGCTCGCGCTTCTGGCGTTTTTAATGAGAAGGGTGACAGGGGGGGCGTTGGGATTTTCCCGTGACACACCCACGGCGCCTATGATTATGGTGACGGATGTCGAGGAGAAAGGGGGTTCCTTCGACAGGTCCACCGGGAAGTCACCTTGGAATTTCGCGTCCAAGGAGGATTTTGCCAGAGTGAACCCCGGAGGTAGCGGAACCGAGAATTTACTGGTTTTCATTCCGCTGGAAATATGGAGGCACTTCAGCCCGTTGGCTTCGACGACTTTTTCAAGGATAGTCGAGCCTTTTATGTCGTTTGGGGAGACATTGATTCCATCTTTTTTAGCGTCCTCGGCAATTGCCTTGACGTTGATTCCCCAGGAATCCCCGATCTTGACCCGTTTTTTTGTTCCGAAGATATCGTCGTCCGTGCAATTTGAATGCGGTAAAGTGAAGAATATTTTTACCACGCTTAATAGGTTTGGAGAAAGGGGCTTGCCGTCCTTGAGGTATTCCTCCCCTTTTTTGGTTGCTTTAATGGTGATTTCCGAGCCTGGCTCGAGAAGCGCCTCTTTCTTGCCGCTATCTTTTAGTTCCTGGGTCAAAGACTTGATTTTAATTTTGTAATTGGTTGGCCTGCCTTTTTCATCCACGGCTATAACCGTATACGTGCCAGTGCATGTGGCGTCGAACTCCGTTAATTGTTGTTTCAGAACCTTCTTGCCGGATGACAACACCATGCTGTTGAGAAGATGACCGGTAAACGAGAATTTAATCTTGTCCCCAATTTTGCTAGCGCGATGCAGGCGTATCACGTAATCGTCGTCAGCGGTCAATGTTAGGGACATGGCAAAAGCCACGAGCGCTACAAATGTTCTCGCCAGAGTCACGTTTAACCTCATTTTTTTCCTCCCAAGGTTGGGTGTGATGGTTGTTGGGGGGCTTCCTTGCCAAGCTCCCACTCCCTAGGAATCTAGCGTAAGCTTTCTCTTTTTCAAGGTGGCGCAAGCGGATGAAGCGGATGCCTGCGGGCCGTAGAATATGCCGCTCAGACAGGTGGAGTCTCAGGTGCCTGAGGTAAAAAACTCGGCGTTTTGGAAGGAGGGGAGGGCGGTGTCTCGTTCCGAAAGAACCGGATCGCAATCCAATGGCCAGTTGATACCGATATCCTTGTCGTTCCAGATTATGCCACGCTCGTGCTGTGGCGAGTAATATTCGCCACACTTATAGAGAAAATCGACGGTGTCGCTCAATGTCAGAAAGCCGTGTGCGAAACCGGGTGGGACGAAGAGTTGTCTTTTGTTTTCGGCGGAGAGGATAAAGCCCTCCCATTGCCCGAATGTAGGGGAGTCTTGGCGGATGTCAACTACGACATCGAACACTTCGCCAATCACCACCCGGACCAATTTCGCT
>WFSE01000021.1 GCA_015486135.1 Lentisphaeria bacterium | reverse complement strand
CTCCTACATGGCGGCGGATCCATCGCCATACGAGACGCGGATATTTGGGAAGTGCCATTCGTAAGCGATTTTGGCAAGATCATAACCCCGTCGGTCGGAGGACATCTCGGGGTAATATCCTCCTTCGACGCGGATTTCACCCTCGACGGAACCCGATTACAAACCAAAAACGCCAAAACAAACGGCGACGTGGTCGCGCTAACCGCTAAAGGAAATTACTACTGGAATTCCGGCGACTTCAAATTCGTCATACGGGCTAAAATGCTCAAACGCGCGCTCCCGTACGAGTTCGCGTCGAAAATATTCTCCCCCCTCTCCGGCCTATTTCAAACCACGGTCTCCAGAAAAAACGGCCGCGTGAGATGGAAAAAGCTGACACTAATGGACAAAATCATCGACGGTGCCGGAAGATGGTCGGACCCCAACCTCTGAACTGAACACGCATCCCGCCTCATCCATCCCTCTCCAATGATAGTAGTTTGAAGCCGGTTTCGGGCTCTTTCCGCCGAACAGCGCCGTCAGCCACTATCTCGCGGATCACGATTTCAAGCACCAACCAGGTTCGCACGCCGGCACGAACACATCCCGCCACCGCGTCGTTTCCTCGGCCACACGCCATATGCATATGCAACACAGGCTCGCCGTTATCGTCAGGGAATATGGTTCCGAAACCAACCGCCTCGTGTATATCCGAAAGCTCGATCCTCATTGGGCGAACAACCTCGGCGCACCCATCCTCGGGACCAACCACCAACGCGCTACCCTTGTCCGCTCCTCCAACCGCCAGAACGGTGGCAGCCAAGACATCATGCTCGCGGGCGAATCGCTCCACCTCCTCGTGAAGCACCTCGCCATCCTCCAACCTCAACACGAAAACCCTGCCTTCTTTACCCTCGACCCAGTTCATAAACTTTCTCCTTTCCCAGTGATAATCGACTAGAAATTGGGACCTGCTTAAATATACCCGAATTCCACCGGGATTCCCAATCGTCCAATCCAAGCCGTCTTTTTTCAATTTCCGCATGGAAATCCCCCCATTTCGAGCTAAGTTGGGGAATGCTGGAAAAGCGGGAGAAAGACATCGTCAAGTCGAAGTTTTTTGTAGGGTCGCCCGCGAAACCTTGGACCCGACACCATAAAAAAGGATTAACACGTTGTGCGCAAAGTGCTTGCCAATTATTCAGCAAGCTCCACGTTCGATGTTGGCAGCCTGTTGTTTCGGAGGAATTGAATGGGGCGTTATGCGATTTTTGGAAAATACCTGCTATCATCCGCCTTTGCGTTGGCGGTGGTTTTCTCGTGCCCGTCAGCGGTTTGCGCGAACGACGACGACGCCCGGAAAAAGCTCGCCGAAGCCCAAGTCGAAATAAACGACAAGGACTACCGATCCGCGGCGGACGCGTATCTCGCGGCGGACCTGCTCGCCGACTCCCCGGATATCAAGCTCAAAGCGTTGCAAAAAGCGGCTGACGCTTTCGACAAGGCCGATCTCCAATACAAACGCTTCAAATGTATCAAGAAAATCATAGACGGATTCGCCGACCAGGTAGACTTCGCCAAGCTGGTCGGGACAGAGTACGAGATCGCCAACAAATTCCAAAAAGGGCATCGGGATATATCCCTCTCCTGGCTACCTTGGGTAACGGGGCCGGATAAGTCGATCGAGATATACGAGGCCATACTCAAACAGGCTCCATTCGCGAAGTTCGCGCCCGAACTGAGGCTCCGCCTAGGCCGAATCCAACTCGAAAAAGGCGAGAACAAAAAAGCGCTGGCGACATTCAGGGAGTTGATCAAACGGCACCCCAAGTCCAAAGAGGCGAAATACGCCCGATTTGAACTGGCGAACGCTCTAAAGCAAATGGCGGGAAAGGCCGGCGACGGGGATTTGCAGTACGCCAACGAAGCCGATGCCGTACTGAAAGAAATACATTCGTTATACCCCAAGAACCCGGAAACACCTTGGGTGAACGAAGCCCTCTCCGAAACCGAAGCACTGAAGGCGAAACGTCTTTACGAATGGGGGGTGTTCTACCAAGGCCGCGACAACCCTGAAGCCGCAACAAGATACTTCAACGACCTTTTGGCCCGCTATCCGAACTGCGCCCAGCGCGCGGACGCGGAAAAACGCCTGGCAAAGCTAGATCCCGAATTCAAACCAACGCCACCACCGAAAAAAGATAAGGCCTCGGATCCATATCCTATAAAACCAATGGTGTACGAGAAAGAGGTCATTCTCGTGGCTCCGGAAGCCAGCGGGGGCAAATGGATGCTGCCAATACCGGACTTGGATTTGAATAGCGAACGTGCGGACGCCGAGTACCAGGCCGTCAAAGCAGCCGAAGAGGAAAAAAAGAGGAGGGCAAAAGCCAAAGCCGAAGCGGCGAAAAGAGCTAGAGAAGCGAAAAAGAAAAGACTTGAAGCCGAAAAAGCCGCTAAAGGAAAAGCCGAGGCCGAACAACGCGCCGCCAAAGAGAAAATAGCTCGGGAAAAATCGGAAAAAGCGGCGACGGAACTCGATAGCACCGTCGAAAAGGCAACCAACAAAAAAACGGGCCACCCGCGCGCTGGGTCATCGAACCCCGCTACAAACCAAAACGGAAACGCGAAAAACAATAAAGCGACATCCCAAGGGAAGAACCCAGCGGCGGACACCAAGAAAGACGCGGAAAAAGCGGCAAACGGAAAGCCGGAAAAAGCCACTGGCGACGGCGCCACGGATGAAAACGAGTTCTCTTCGGCCCTCATCCCTTTGGCACTGATATTGTTGTTGCTGGTCGTGGCGGCTATCATTTGGAAAAAGAAAAAACGCAAGGAACGGTGAGAACATGTTGAAAATCAAGGCAAAACTCCCGGTGGCGTTGTTGGCGGTCACGACATCCCTGACGCTCCTGTCAGGATGCGGATACCACATGGGCTCCCTAATGCACCCGCAAATTAAAACCATCGCTATCGCCCCCATTAAAAACAACACGCTAGAGCCATACGGCTCGGCCGCTATGAGAGCGGCGCTATGCGAGCAGTTCCAATTCGACGGGTCGCTGAAGGTTGTCAGCTTGGAAAAAGCCGACTGCATCCTGTACGGACGAATCACGCAAGTAACAAGTAAAGGAACAATCGACGATTCCTACGACAACAAACAGACTTACCGACCCTCCGAATGGGAAGTAACCATCGAATTCGAATTCGAGGTCGTAATTCCAGGCAGAAAAAAGCCACTGGTTAACAAGCGCGTCGTGGCGGGTTCGGCGAAATACCAGGTCATGGCCGACCAAGCGGTCACCAGACGCAGAGGCTTGAAGCAAGCGTGCATAAACGCGGCTAGGGACACTGTTGTTTACACGGTGGAGGCTTGGTAGCCCCCTTTCATCCGGAGTTCTCATGTCCACATTAAACACCTCAATCTCCGACGAGTTCCTAGCGGCTCAAAGGCTCCTGGTCATATCACCGCACGCCGACGACGAATCTTTCGGATGCGCCGGCACAATGGCTAAGATAAAAAAGCTCGGTGGGGAAGTCTACGTCCTGGTAATGAGCGTGGGCGACCTCAAACGCTACGATTCCGGAAACTCCGTGGTTTCGGGAAGCACCCGGGCGGAAGAGTTCAAAGCGGTGGCGGAATTCCTCGATATCGATGGATACGATATCGCGTTCACCGACTCCCACTCCCATTTACGCCTCGACGCCATGCCCCAACGCGATTTGATAGAGGTTATAGAGAGAAAAAGCTCTGTCTCGCTGGACAAGATCAACCCAACCATGGTGGCGTTGCCAGCCATATCATACAACCAGGACCATATGGCCACGTTCAAAGCGGGATTCACCGCCTGCCGCCCCCACGACCCGGCTGTCAAATCCTTCCCCAACATAGTCCTCAGTTACGATAATCAAACGTTGTTCTGGAATGTCGATTACGACAAGTACCATCCCAACCTCTACGTTGACATCACCGAGTTCCTGGACATCAAACTCAAGGCATTGTCCCTGCACGCCTCGCAACTCCGCCACTCCCCCCACCATTGCAGCATAGAGAATATGGAGATTCTAGCGCGCTCGCGAGGACACGAAATATCGGTCTCCGCGGCCGAAGCGTTCGTCTGCCACCGCTTCACGCTCTAGAGGAAACAGCGCCATGCCCCACACGCCGTCCCCAATCAATAAACCCAACACGATTCTGTGCCGATACTGTGAAATAGCCCTGAAAGGCGCGAATCGCTCCATGTTCGAACGCGCGCTCGTCGAAAACATTCTCAGATCTCTCGGCGGACGGGTCCAGGTGGAACCGGTCCGTGTCCGGGGAAGATTATGGCTCCACTCGAAGCAGGGAACTTTCTCGAACAAGGAGCTACGAATACTAAAACAGAGGCTTGCGAAGGTATACGGTTTGGCATCCTTCTCTCCGGGAATATCCGTCGCCCCTGAAATGGAAGAGATTGAACGAGCAGCCTTGGAACTAGCCGCCGCTCCGTTGATGTCGCTGCTGAAAGAGCACGACTCGCCCTCGTTCCGGATAAGGACTAGACGGGCGGATAAACAATTCCCTCTAAAATCTAAAGATGTGGAAATAAGGCTCGCGTCAGCTATATCCGAGCAATTGGATCCGCGACAACAACTTCGAGTCAATCTCGAAAACGCCGATTTCACCCTGGGATGCGAAATACGCCGCGACAAAGCGTTTCTTTTCCTGGACAGTTTCTCCGCTCCGGGAGGCCTGCCCGCCGGGTCCAACGCCTCATGCCTCGCTCTTCTATCGGGCGGGATAGATTCGCCAGTAGCGTGCGCCATGCTTATGAAACGAGGATGCCGCGTCGATTTCATTACGTTCCACAGCCATCCATACACACCCCCTAGAAGCGTGGGAAAAGTAAGGGACGTCGCCAAAACGCTGAACTCTCTCCAACCACCAGGAAAACTTTTCATCTGTAATCTAGCGGAAATACAAAAGCTCATCCGAGACACCTGTTCCCCCAGATACCGCACCATATTGTACCGCCGATTCATGTTCCGAATCGCCGAGGCAATAGCCAAACGCAACGGAAACCAAGCGCTCGCGACTGGCGAGGCGGTAGGTCAAGTCGCCAGCCAGACTATCGCGAATCTCGCGGTCATCAACGCCGCTACGGATGTTCTGGTCCTGCGCCCCCTCACGGGATTGGACAAAGAGGAAATAATCAAAATCGCTAAAACAATAGATACTTTCGATATATCTATCGAACAGGTCCCGGACAGTTGCACCGTCTTCGCTCCAAAGTCTCCGGCAACCACCTCCAAACTCAAAAAAATCGAGGCGGAGGAAGCGAAACTGGATTTGGAGTCCCTTTTGACGAAAACCATCGAAAACACTTGGAATTCGGCGGAAAAACCCCGAACGGCGTTCCGCGACGACACACGGAGGAAGCACTATGAAAACAATCACCGTTGAAACAAACGGGGACACCGAAGCCATAATATCGCGCGCGAAAGAGGCGGCTAGCGCCAATGGATTCCAATTTGACGGCGACACCGACTCGGGTTCCTTCTCAGGAATGGGAGTAACAGGCGAATACCGCGTAAATGGCAATATCATGGAAATAAGCATAGCGGAGAAACCGGCGTTCCTCCCCTGGGGCATGGTGGAAAGCCAAATAAAATCGATCTTCGCCTGACATCGCCCCTCCGCATTCAGCGAGCCCTAACATAGCCTTTGCGTAGGCGGAAGCTTTAGCTAAAGAGGAAGGAGCGCATTCCAACTGCACCGCGTGTTTGGAAGTGATGCCATTAAAAAGAAATTTAACTCAATAATGATTAAGCACTTGCCAATTATTCAGCAGGCCCTAACATATTTGAGAGTCGCAATTGGAGCGAGTGAAACTAGTGAAATTATCGATAAAACAAGATGAAAGGCTTCTCCCCGGCGAACAAGACCGCCCCCTGCTGATAGCCGGACCATGCGGAGTGGAGTCCAAAGAACAAATTATGGAAACCGCTCGGGCTTTGGCGGAATATCCCGTGGATATCCTCAGAGGCGGTGTCTGGAAACCGCGCACGCGTCCGGGAGCTTTCGCCGGAGTGGGGGGCAAAGGCGTGGCGTGGCTGAAACGCGCCGGCGAAGAGGCAGGCCTTCCAGTGGCAACGGAAGTAGCCACCCCTTCGCACGTCGAGATGTGCCTCAGCCACGAAGTGGACGTGTTGTGGATTGGTGCCAGAACCGTAGCAAACCCGTTCTCGACACAGGCCATAGCCGACGCGCTGCGCGGAGTCGACGACGTGGCGGTTATGGTCAAAAATCCCGTCAGTCCGGATATCGGTCTCTGGCTCGGCGCTTTCGAAAGATTGAACAAGGCGGGAGTAAAACAATTGGCGGCGATCCACCGCGGATTCAGCATCGGCGGTGGCGGCGGATTCCGCAACCAGCCCGTTTGGAGACTCCCAATCGAGTTGAAGCGACGTGTCCCTAAAATCCCTCTGATTTGCGATCCCAGCCATATCTGCGGGTCCCGCAAATTCATACGACGAATCTCGCAGGAGGCGCTAGACCTTATGTTCGACGGGCTTATGATTGAAACCCACATAAGTCCCGACGACGCATTAAGCGACAGCTCCCAGCAGTTGACGCCGAACGCTTACGGAAGGCTCGTGGCGGCTTTGGAACCGAAACGCGAGGTGGTTGACAATGCGGAGTTCCAAAATGAATTGAGCGTGTTGCGCGAAAAGATAGACGAACTGGACGACAAGCTAGTGACGCTACTAGGGGAAAGGATGCGCGTGGTGGAAGAGATAGGCGAAAGAAAAGAACGGACTAAAGTCGCGGTCTTCCAGCCGTCGCGTTGGGAAGAGATACTAAAAAACCGAGTGGAGCAGGGAAAATCGGAAAATCTTGACCCGAATTTCATAACCAAACTCTATCAACTGGTCCATGAGGAGGCCGTCAGGCATCAGGAAAGGTGAACGCATCATGAAATCTATATTCTCCGTATTCAAAAGAGGGCTGCGTAAAACGGCGACCTCCCTCGCCCGCTCCGTCGAGTCGGTTGTCTCGAACGTGGAGAAATGGGACGAATCGACCTTCGAGGAACTGGAGACCGCGCTTCTAGCGGCCGATTTCGGCGCGGAAACCGCATTCGAAATGGTGGCGGACATCCGAGACCGCTACGCTCAAGGGCTCATCCACACATCCGCCGACGTGAAACGCATTATCGCGGACGACGTGGTTAAAATACTCGAATCGGTCTCCAGACCAATAAATTTCAACCCCAACGGTCCGACCGTAATCCTCATGGTAGGAGTCAACGGCTGCGGCAAGACAACCACCGCCGGCAAACTCGCGTGGATGTGGAAAAACGATGGCAAAAAAGTGGTTCTGGCGGCATGCGACACCTTCCGCGCCGCGGCGGTTGAACAACTTAAACTCTGGGGTGAGCGTACCAGTTGCCAAGTCGTGGCGTCCAAACATGGCGCCGATCCCTCCTCCGTCCTCTTCGACGCCGTCGAGTCGGCAAAGGCGCGCTCCGCCGATATTCTATTGGTTGACACCGCTGGACGCCAACACAACAAACGCGGTCTGATGGAGGAGCTCTCCAAAATGTCCAGGGTGGCGGACAAGGCGTTGCCGGGAGCGCCCCACGATAATTGGTTGGTACTGGACGCCGGAATCGGCTCCAACGCCTTACGGCAAGCGGAGGAGTTCGGGAAAACAGTGGAGCTAACGGGCGCCGTCATAACCAAGCTCGACGGCACCGGCAAAGGAGGAATGGCGGTGGCGATTCAACGGAAACAAAGTCTACCGCTTTTCTTCGCCGGCTTCGGCGAAGGGATGGACGACCTACAACCTTTCGATCCCGCGATGTTCGCGGAGGCGATGTTCGGTATCGAAGACGAGCGATCCGTGACTTCCGCGGATAACCCCTAACACCAAAGCAATTAAAAGCTTGCGGAGATAGTTGGAAATACGCCAATGCTTCAAAGGAGCCCATAGGAGAACACAATAACCTGAAAAATTCGAAACATTTGAATTTCGAAAATTCGAATTTGTTTCGAGTTTCGGATTTCGGATTTAGTCTCTCTGCGTTCTTTGCTTCTCTGCGAGGGAAGGAAAAAGGAGTAGCAGGGAGATAAAAATAAAGCACTTTCCAATGAATCAGAAAGCCCCACTTAAGAAACGCGCCGACACCTTGCTGGTGGAAAAAGGTCTGGCGGACTCCAGAACAAAAGCCCAAGCGCTGGTAATGGCGGGGAAAGTCCGGATCGGCTCCGACCACGTCGTCTCCAAACCTTCTGAAATGCTCCCCGAAAACACCAAACTTACGGTAGACTCCCCGCAGGAATTCGTCAGCCGCGGCGCCTACAAACTTTTGCCCGCTCTAGACAAATATCTCCCCGACCTCTCCGGAATAATCGCTCTCGACATCGGCGCGTCCACCGGTGGCTTCACCGACCTTATGCTCGCGAGAGGCGCGGCGAAAGTCTATTGCGTCGACTCGGGACGGGGACAGTTACACGACAAGTTGCGCCGCGATTACCGCGTAGTAGCTTTGGAACGTACGAACGCGCGATTTCTGGACAACAGTGCGGTGCCAGATAAAATCGACATCATGACCATGGACGTCTCTTTCATATCCGCCACGCTCCTCATGCCACCATGCGCCGATTTGATGAAACCAGACGCGTGGGCGTTTATCCTCGTAAAACCTCAATTCGAAGCGGGTAGGGAAAACGTCCCCAGAGGAGGCGTAGTCACCGACGAAAACGTAAGAAAAGCCGCCGTGGACAAAGTCGTCGATTGCGCGGCGGAACTGGGATGGCATCATTTGGACACCATCGCATCCCCCTTGAAGGGCCCCAAAGGAAACCAGGAGTACGTGACAGTCTTCCAAGCGAAGAATAAACAACACGCCCAACTCTAGCGCCACACCTTTGACACCCAAGCGCGGACGTGTTACCTTCCCCCGGTGTCATTCGCGGAACTCGCGTCAATCTCGCCAATGCGAATTCGGCTCCTTCCAAAAATATTGAAAAGAGGTGAAAACATGAAACGTCTCGCAGTTATCGCATTGATCCTGTCAATAATTCCGTCCCCCCTCCCCTGCCACGGAGGGAATCAACCACAAAACACCCAACCATCCATACCGCACGCATCTCCCGATGCCATACAGCAATGGCGAGACTACGGATTCGAAATTTTCGTCCACTGGTCGGCTGGAACCGTATTCCAAGGACGTTACGACGGCATGGAACTACACAAGGACTTGTGGGGAGAATGGATAATGAAGCGCGCCGGAATCAATCCCGCCATATACAAAGAGGCACTAAAAACTTGGGATCCCAAAGATTTCAACGCCGACGAATGGGCCGATACTCTTAAAGCCTCCGGTGCTAAAATCGTAATCTACATATCAAAGCACCACGATGGATTCGCTCACTTCAAAAGCTCCGCATCAAAATACAACACTTATGATTGGGGCAAATTCCACACTGACGTGTTCGGGAAATTATGCGAGGCTCTAAAAAAACGCGGGATGAAAACAGGATTCTATTACTCCCATGGTACCGACTGGGTTAACAACCCAGGAGGGAAAAAACGCAAGGGAGCAAAAAAATCCATGGACAACTATTTCCAAAACATCGTCTACCCTCACCTGAAAGAACTAACAACGAAATATGGTAGACAGGACGTGGCTTGGTTCGACCTGGGCGCCCCAAAGACATTCGCGGCGGAATGCGTCAAAACAGTCAGGACAGCAAACCCGGATATAATCATTTCCAGCCGCGTTGGCGGCGGCCTGGGAGACTTCAACACCGGGGGCGACTGCTATGTGCCACCAACCCCGCAGAACACCCCTTGGGAAACATGCATGACATTCAACTACCACTGGGCATGGTATCCGGAAGACAGAAAATGCAAAACACCCAGGGATATAATCCAGATGCTGGCGAGAATCCGATCCAGAGGTGGAAACCTGCTACTCAACATAGGACCCGACGTGCGTGGAAAAATCCCGTTTCAGGAGAAAAACTGCCTGTATAAGGTCGGCGCTTGGCTAAAGCTCAACGGCGCATCCATATACGCTGCGAAATCAACCCCATACGCCGATCTGCCATGGGGTGTCTGCACCATGAAACCAGGCAAGCTCTTCCTGCACCTACTTCGGCTTCCGACTTTGGACTACGTCTTCGTGCCGGGAATCAAATCTAAAATCACCAAAGCCTACATTTTGGCGGACCCCAAACGAACTCCACTGAAGGTTGAGAAATGCGAATTTGGCGACAAGGTTTATTTGTACAACGCCAACACGAAATTCATCGACTACCGCGACACGGTCGTCGTTTTGGAATATCAAGACGCACTCAACGTGGACAACACCCCGGTACTAGACAACGATTTCGACACCACATTCATACCCGCCACGGTGCGAAATTCCGGTGGCGTACACGCCGCGGGCACGAGAATAAACAATGTGTACGACCACGGCGGAGTCCAAGAGCCAACTCATATTTTCTATGGTTACGGCTATGGGAACAAAGGCGCCAAGTCCTCTTGGGTATTTCATTGCGCCAAGGATAACTACTTCTACATCAACATTCGCTATGCGAATCTGACATCACAGACCATCAAGGCGACGGTGGAAATTGGCGGACAAAAACAAGAACTGGCTCTCCCGCCTACAATATGCCCCCAAGAAGGCTCAAACCCAAAAAAACCATCCCTTTCCCAAGATGCGTTCAGGCTTAAACTCGCAGGTCCCGTGGCAATTAAAAAAGGCGCCAATCAGCTGATAACCTTCCAAGTCGAAGACTCCAGCAAATCGACGGATATGGATATGAAAAGAGGAGCCCGAAAAGGATTTAAAGCCTCTTTCATGCTACAAGCCATAGCCCTGAAACCAGCCTATCCCCCGCCATACGTTGGCTACGGGGACGACTCTCATATGACAAAAATCAAGTGAACGCCTCAATGCGCCATACGACACCATTAACAGGAAATTTAACCCAATAATGACTAAGCACTTGCCAACTAATTCCGCAAACGCTAAAACATCCCAATATTTTCCTCAATGATTCCCAAAACTTGACGAACCCAACAGACGGTGCTAGTCTTTATCTCAAGGTCCGCAATGCCAAGTGGTGCCACCAGTCCTTAACCTACTGGATGATAAATGTCATGTGCGCGTTGAATGGAGGGCAAGATTCAGCACCGGCGGGGAAAGCAACTTGACAGACAACATGGCCTTGGCTAATGCAGGTCCATCATTGCCATATCCCCTAGAAAAACATTTATTGCACATTTCAGAAATGCCTTCGTTATAGGCATTTCTCATTTAAAAGGATGACGCGTCTGCGCGGCAAATAGCATGCCCGACATGAAAAACATACTAACGACTAAACGATCAGAAGTGGCAAAATGGCTTGAGCGGTGCCTTATAGGGCCATTTTCCGGACTTGATAACGAGGTGCTACACATGCGTCCTTCTCAATTTTACGCATGTGGCTATCTAAGTGGTCAATGGCCGGAAGACGAATACGAAGATGACACAGAGCCCGAAGAAGATGACTCCCCAATGTTTGCCCCGCAAAAAGACGATGACCCTGATTCGGAACAAACGGACACCGCTAAAAAAACCTGCCGATACAAGCCTCCATCCGCCATGGGATTAAGTTTTTTTGTCAGTAAAGACGCGGTTTTAGAGGTCAATCTGCAGGGAGCGAGATATTTAAAATCCACTTCGAAAAACAGCCGTAAGGAAATTTGGACAAGACGTCCATTGCCTCTAGGAGGGAAGGACGAGGTTGAATCTATCCCCATCGCTCCTCCTGAGAATGATGCGGTTTCCGAGTGTAGCTATCCCGTTTTGGAAGACAATCTATGCAAAGGCGAAGAAATTACATTCAAAGACGGGCATAGCGCAATACTTCACACAAGGTGGAGAGATTATAGCGATGGCGATACTGATGGATACATACTTACGATTTCTCTCGTAAACACGGCAATATGTACAACTCCGGACTATAAGGATTGGGAACAAACCCACCTTTTCCAGGTCGTCTTCAACTGTGTCAGGGAACAAGGTGAAATCTTCCCATACCCAAAAACAGAATTGGCGTCTATTGGCAATGATTTAGAAGAGCGGCAACTCGAGTTGATTTATCGCGATAAGCAAATATATGCGATTGGACATAACACTTCTCCTGACTGGGAGTTTGAGGAGAGCTCTGAGATATCGATAAAAGCCATCCGAGCCGTTTTTTTGCCGACTTGCGAAGTCCCGCTGATGAAATTTTCTATTGACGATCTTGACCAAGACATCTTTAGATTTGAAGCACTCGCAAAAACCTCGGAGACCCCCCAGTTGAGCCACAATAAACTGGAAGAATTCCTTGGCTCTTATGAGGAGTGGGCAAATGGATTGAAAAAAACAAAAACTCAATTTTCAAAAAACGAACAAAAGACAGCGGACACATTAATTGCAGACATCGAAGCAAACCGCAAAAGGATTCAATCTGGCATTGATCTTCTTGCTACAAATAAAAACGCTGAAACCGCATTTGCCCTAACCCACCAGGCCATGGTTAGCTACATGTATGCCTGGGGGAAGCAATCAGGCCGAAACAATCAAAATCCCTCATGGCGCCCGTTCCAGCTGGCATTCCTGCTCTTAACCATGCCTTCCTTAGTCGAGAAAGATTGCGTGGAAAGGGATATTGTCGACCTATTATGGTTTCAAACAGGTGGAGGGAAAACAGAGGCTTATCTTGCCATTATCGCATTTTTAATTTGCTATAGAAGGCTCGAATACGACGACAACGGCTATGGAACAACCGTAATTATGCGATACACATTGCGCCTTCTTACCATGCAACAATTCCAGAGAGCCTCTATTCTTGTTTGTGCGTTGGAACTTATTCGCCAAGCGCATCCCGACCTTTTGGGCGACGAGCCAATAACTACGGGGTTATGGCTGGGAGGCGCATCTTCCCCTAATACATACCAGCAAGCAATAGAGTATGTACAGAGTAAAAAGCCCGAAAAGCTAGTTGTCACAGAATGTCCATGGTGTGGC
The DNA here is from genome assembly GCA_015486135.1 of Lentisphaeria bacterium. GTDB lineage: Bacteria > Verrucomicrobiota > Lentisphaeria > Victivallales > JAADHT01 > WFSE01. Next base: position 8,518 of record WFSE01000021.1, on the reverse strand, counting down.
GCTACGTTTGAAGACGGCAACTACATATGCGGACAATCAATATTCAGATTCGTCTGCAAGAATAATCAATGTGATTTCTTCGGGCAAAAATTACCTCTTAATGTCGTCGATGATGAATTATACTCTCATCCACCAACGCTACTCTTCGCCACTGTGGATAAATTCGCGATGTTTGCCTGGAATGAAAGAGCTGGCTGCTTTTTGGGAACTGCCCGCCACAAGCCTCCCGATTTAATAATCCAGGATGAACTGCACTTAATATCGAGTGAGCTAGGCTCTATAACTGGAATTTACGAGGCGGCCTTCGACACGATTCTTAGAGTCAAAAACTGCCGCCCCAAGTATATCGCATCCACAGCCACAATACGCAATGCGAAAGAGCAAGTAAGGAAGCTTTACGCGCGGGACACCAACATTTTCCCCCCTCCAGGAATAAATTGGAGCGATTCGTTTTTTGCCCGGGTTGACACAGAAAAACCTGGACGGCTTTACATAGGTTACAATTCGCCATTCATCTCTAGGAATCACTCCTTCGCACCATTGGCGGCCAGCCTGATAACCGCCCCTCCAGTATGGAAGGGAAAGCACAAAGACGAGGCGATAATTGATGCGTGGTGGACTCTCGTCGCGTACCATGGGAGCTTAAGGGGGCTCGGAATCACCCAAATACTGTTCTCTGATGAAGTCCAACACTATATCCAATCAATCATCGCACACATATGTGATAAAGAATTCCTTGAAACCACAGACAAAGATTTCCCAATAACGGTTGACACTCTTCACGACTATTTCCCTAACATTAATTCACCCGAAGATGCCGTCGAACAGTTTGTCGAACATCGTGGACTTAACGCCGAACAAGGCATTGTGCAACTGACCAGCAATCGAACCCCGAGCGAAATACGGACTTATCTGGAAGCGTTAAGCCACCCTTACTCTGATGAGAATAACAATGCGATTACCGCGGTATTATCCACCAATATGGTTTCCGTGGGGCTAGATATTTCAAGACTTGGCTTAATGGTGATCAATGGACAACCTTTTACCACCGGGGAATATATACAGGCAAGTAGTCGAGTAGGGCGCGGCGATGTCCCAGGGATAGTTGTGGCCCACTATTTCAGAAACAATTCAAGGGATTTATCGCATTTTGAAAATTTCCGCGCATACCATGAATCTTTTTATCGCTTTGTCGAGCCAACAAGCCTAACTCCCTTTTCCGTGCCTGCCATTAAGCGCGCTTTGCATGCGGCCCTGGTTATCGTGGTCAGGCACGCTTGCAACCTAACTGAAAACGACATGGCAAATGAATTTGATCCGGCAGCACGGACCATAGCGCCAGCTATCAACATGCTGAGACAACGATGCATAGAAGCATCTCCCGAGCGTGAAAAGGAAATAACATACCATATCGAATGCTTGACCGAAGAATGGTCTCAAAATACTGGTGACAGATATAATCGATTGACTTACAAGCGCCGAAATAAATCCCACTGCTTGCTTGTCGGTTTCGAAGAAGAAGGGGCTCCAGAGCACATACCCTGGAAAACCATGCACTCCGTCCGTCAAGTCGATGATGAATGTGGAATACGGCTTGTCGCTCCACGTTAGCAAATTGGAACAAAAAACATGTCCGAAGAAATAAAAATAGCCCAGGCCAAAACGGTGTCATATTGCGGGATCGGTGCCATCTGCCGAGCAGGCGACGAGTGTTTTGTCATCTGCGACACAAGCCGCTGGACTGACCGGGACGGACACCCGACGGGAACCCTTATTCCTATAGTCAGGCAGCACTTGAAACGCAGACTGGTGGACATGGGGTTTAATCAAAACATCCAGTTGCGTACCCCACCAGTTTTAAAATCCCTTCCGGACGGGAAGGAAATCGGCGCTCGAATCCCCGCTATGCGATTCCCTTCATGGATGGTTTGCATGCAATGCCACCGGCTTCATTTTCTCCCATGGATAAACATTCCTTGCGGCGATGGCGGTCACTACAAGTCGGTGTCGGAGATTAAATGCAACAACAACAGGAATGAGCAGCGATGCAATGGGCGACTTGAATATGTGCAATATGTTCTTGTGCATGAATCGGGTTACCTTGATGATATTCCTTGGAAATATCTTTCACACAAGGGCGCAACGCGTCTGGAGAAGTGTGAAAACCGCGATTATCTATATTTAAGGCGCAATGAATCCGGACGATTGGAATTGAGATGTGGCCACTGCAACCACATAGAGGATATTGCGGGAATTATGACCCCGCATTTTTGGGAATGGCATAAACGAATGAAGAAGCAACCCTGGCGCACCGAGCTCGTCTCCATTCCAGAAGGCACCACGGTGCGGCCTTATTCCATCACAGACGTAAACGTGCATATTCCCAGAACGGTAACAGCCCTGGACATTCCGCCAGAATCGGATGTCGACGACTCCGGACTACATGCGCGCCTTCAGCAAGACGACAGGTATGAACTGTTGATTAAATGGCGGAGAGATGGGCAAGTCAGATTGCTTAATCGCGAGATAAAAAAACTAGCAACACGGTATAGGTGCGACCAGCAAAAATTGCTGGAAGCGTTTGATGACCTACAGCGCGGATGGCCTTATATTGGCCAAGAACACCTATTTGAAGCCGTTGACGAAGAAGAGATGAAAAAGCAAGAATTTTTGGCGTTGTGCAAAAAAAGAACCTATGAGCCCCATGCTAGATTTTCCACTATAAATGTCACGGAGGAATGGAAAAACACTACATCAAAGTATTCGGATATATTAGATGAACTTGTGCTTGTTAACAAACTGAAAGAAGTGCGAGTTTTTGGAGGCTTTAGCAGGCATAAACCAAATGGGCAACGGGTCAATCCACACATTGATGACACAGACACTTGCACATGGCTACCTGCTTGCGAGCTTTACGGCGAAGGAGTATTCTTCTCCCTTAACGAAAAAAAACTGCAGAAATGGGAGCAATGCGATTCCGTCAAAGAAAGAGCGGAGGTTGTTGAAAAAAGAAGAAATCAAGCGCAATCGAATCGCCTCCCAAAGGCCACCTCTAGATTTATTTTATTGCATAGCGTTTCCCATCTTCTTATTCAGGAACTTGTATTTGTGTGCGGATATCCTGCCGCATCAATGAAAGAAAGGATTTTCTGTTCCCCCAATATAAATGGAATACTCGTTTATATTGCGGTTCCCAACAAATTAGGATCCCTAGGAGGACTGATAGACCAATGCAAGCCCCCGATGTTCCATAAGCTTCTAAGCAGGGCATTTGAGAGAGCCCACCAGTGCAGCTATGATCCAATTTGCGGGGAACATGAAGGGCAAGGAATGAATGAATTGAACAGAGCCGCATGCCATGGGTGTTTGCTTGTACCGGAAATAACCTGCGAAAACAACAATTGCCTATTGGACCGCAAGTTTATAATTGGGGATGCGAAAACAAATATGCCTGGCTTTATCACTCATGCGCTGGGGGACTGAGAATGCCTAGACAATTCAAATTGCCAGACTATGAACAGCTGTCGAAAGATCAGGATAGATTCGGGAGATGGGACGGCCGCGGGAAGAAGCTTGTCGTTGGAGGACCTGGCACAGGGAAAACCACGGTAGCGCTTCTTCTGGCGCAGAAAATGAGCAATGCGGAAAGAAAATGCATATGCCTAATGTTTAACAACACGCTAAAACATATGTCACGCCAACTGACAAGAAGTGGCTTTGTAATTATTGAGACATGGCATCGCTGGTTTTACAATGATTACTATCCGTCAATATACAAAATAACCCCTCCGGAGATCGAGAGGTATAAATACGACTGGAATAAAATAGAGGAACAATATCTCGACAAAAACAACAAAATAGCCCCGGACGATGAAACTTTATTAATCATAGACGAGGGGCAAGATTTTCCATCTCAATTTTACGCATTCATAGAAATGCATTTTAATAACATCTTGGTTACAGCGGACGAGAATCAAACAATTACGAAGACATCTTCCACCATTGAACAAATATCTGATAATTTGAACGTCGACAAGGCGGAGATTGTGCATTTAACGCAAAACTACAGAAACACAAAGCAAATAGCAGCTCTAGGGAATCATTTTTTCACTTCTTCCGGTGTTAGCGAAGAGGTTGAAGTCGTAGCGGAAAGGAGCGGGGAAATGCCTTTGCTTTATCGGCATAACGAGTCTAAGCTAGAGCAAATAATCACTCGGATCACGCAGCGCACCATCAACTATCCGGCAAGACTAATAGGGGTGATTGTCCATAACAACGACATTAGAGACTACTATTACAACGCTATCAAGCGAAATCTCGAAAATCACAACCAGGACACGAAAAGGGTTTATACCTATGTAGCGGGGGAGCAGTATCCCGGAATAAACTACTTCGATGGAGGTATAGCGGTATTATGCGCGGATAGCTGCAAAGGGCTTGAATTTGACGAAGTTTTCATTGCGAGCCTAGATCGCTATCGACTAAACTTGGATGACAAAGATGCATTTAGAAGGCGCATGTATGTTTTGATTACCAGGGCAATAGAAAGGCTATTTATTCTGTATGATGAAACCAACCATAATGAAAACATACTAAAAGAATTTCAGAGTGACGAACAAAAGCCAATATTAAGGAGGATTTCATCATGAATGATAGCGTGCAAGACGATCTGTTTTCAAATTCTAACGCAAAAGGCGAGGCGCAACCTCCCACTTCAGACACAAAAAAGCCCAAACCAAAATCACTCTATTTCGTTACCAATGAAGAAAACCTGAAGCAAATACTTGTGTCTGGATTGATTAAGACTCGTGAAGGGTACAGAAAATACTATAAGGATTTTCTCGAATTATCCCCTGGGCTCATCCCTCTCTTTATTGATAAAATTCCCAGCAATGCCCTCACTCAATGCCAAGAGGAAGGAGACACGTCCATAGCGGTTGTCGCTATACGACTTAATATATCGTCAAGCAAACTGCAAAAACACGTGAAAGCATACGTGGATGAGAACGGAAAAATGAAAACGGGCGAACCTGCGCCCCTGGCGGATGCCAAAGTTATTTTTATTGACAAAGTATTGTCCATAAACAAAGTAACCAAAGTTTATTTTGAGAACGCTGCGCATATGAAAAACTTCGAGCGCAATGAAAGCACACTAAATAATTGCGATATCAACATCGTGAAATATGGGACTAACAAAACGCTATTTTCCAAAACAAGCGGCATCACCGTTAGCAGCTTGAACCTCGACAAGAATTCCGCACTAGATAAAATAAAACAAAAATACCGTCAAATTGATGCGAGAATTGGCTGCCTGTCATGCCTGATAAGCACCTTGCCCAATATCGGCAAATCCAGGTTGATAATTAATTCCTCAACAAATGCCGCGACGCTCGCTAACCGTGACTGGGAGGTTTTGCCCCCCGCATTGAAGGATGTTTTATCCTGGTTAACGTCCACCGAGGTAAGCGCTCCCGCTATTGAATCTCAAACCACCTTGCTAATACTGGATTATCTCGCTTCGCTTGATGCGCTTCAAGGCCTTTCCTCCGATAGCCTTGCGCCACTAAAAGAACAATCGACTATTACAGGGAACGCGGGAGAAAGACTCGCTAAGCGACTTGGTCAGATTGAAAAAATTTCAATGAATGGCGATGGCGTGGAAGCATTTTTTTGCGATGAAAGCATGAAAAGTCCCGTTTTGCGTGGATTCTGCCTGCTGATACTTTACAATGACTGCCTAAATGATCCAAATTTAAGCAAGGAAAACATAAAGAAGTGGCGCGTAAGCTGCGGCGACCTGCTTTTTCGCAACCTCTTTTATGCCACCTGGAAAGGTTGGATGAAATGTGAGGAACGACCCGAAGATGAAAAAACAATTAAAGCATTAAACAACTACCAAGAATATCTCCATAATAATTCATTCTTCGCGGAAAACGTAGAATTCAAATTCGATATTGAGGGCGATGTCGCGGAATGGACAAAAGATATTATTCTCAACCTGAAATTGGTAGGCCCTGAGAAGGCTTATGCCGTATCGCTCTCCAAAGAATATAATTGGGCATGCCTGGAATCTAAAATCGAAGCCCCCAAAGACAATCTTGAGGAATTATCCCTAGGCGACAAATTTTCTGCGAAGGTTAAAGGAACAATAAAAATCAACGAAGACATTGACGAAGAGAAATTCAAAGAACTTTTTGCGCATCTGGAGTTGAGCGATGCCGACAAGCAAGGCTACAGTAAGTTAAAAAGGAAGCAGGGTGGTGCGAAATGAAGATGTTTCCCAGTTATCTCTACGACACCCAGAGCAACGCTGAAAAAAAAGTTTTTCAGAAAATACAATCAACCACTACACTGGGGAAAGATGCTGTTGCTTTCCATTCGCTGAACATTCCCGAGCATATAAATCAGCGTTCGGGAGAGGCGGATTTTGTCATCCTATGCAAAACGGGCCTTTTCGTTCTGGAAGTCAAAGGCGGAAAGATTTGGAGGAATGCGAACGGGTGGACTTTTACGGATAGGAATGGAAAAAATTACTTGAGAAAGAAAGGCCCGTTTCGTCAAGCTGAAGATGCGATGTATTCTATTATCGATAGAATTAAAAATAAATTTGGCGATAAGATAACGAAAACATTAATCTTCGGATATGGCGTAATACTTCCTGATTGCAATCTGCCCGAATCGGAAGAATGGTCTTCCAATATTTTACTCAATTCAAATAATTTCAATTTATTCGACCGATGGCTCAGCTCTTTTGCCGCTCACTGGAGGGAGCAAACTCCCTGGGGGAAAGCGTTGTCAGATGATGCGTTAAAAGAAATCGCCAGCTACCTTCGCCCAGATTTCGAGACGGCGATCGCACTACACTCTCAAATAGAAAATGCTGAAGAACAAATTGAAAGATTTACAAATGAACAATTCAATTTTTTGGACATCATGAAAGAAAATAACAGGATTATTTGCTCTGGAGGAGCTGGCACCGGCAAAACTTTTCTAGCGGCGGAACTCTCAAGACGCCTTTCACCTGAAAACACGGTATTATTTGTCTGCCGTTCAAAAATCCTATCGTCTTATTTGAAATCAAAATTGAGGGACATCAAAAATACCGTCGTGTCAAGTTTCGACGCATTATCCGCTGAATCAAGCAGACGTGATATAGAAAAATTTGACGTGCTCATATTGGACGAAGGCCAAGACCTATGCAACTTCGAAGACTTGACAGTGCTCGAATCATACTTGAAAAAAGGTTGGAGAAACGGAACTTGGTATTTTTTCCACGACATCAACAATCAGGCTGGCATAGTAGGCAAATATGATCCCGATGCAATGGAGTATCTAAAAAGCTTTCCACATGTTTCAATTCCGCTAAGAAAAAATTGCAGAAACACAAAACCGATAGTAGAGGAAATACAGCGTTTGACTAATTCCGACATGGGTGTCCCGGGAAATGGAATCGGCCCTGAAGTCGAAGCTATTAATGCATCAGAAGGGGGGCAGGCGGAAGAGTTATGTCGCCAACTAGAGAAACTTAGAGCAGAAAACATCTCATTCCATGATATCACAATACTATCAGCAAAAGATTTCAATTCCTCATGCGTTAACAAACTGCAAAGAAGTAGCCGCAAACACATACAAGTTATAAATGACTTTAATATAAGCTCGCCTGATCTTAATAAAATTCAATTTTCTCGGATTGGCGACTTTAAGGGATTGGAAAGCCAGTGTGTAATTATTATTGATGTCGATAAAAACCTACCGAATTACCAACAGCTTCTTTACATAGGAATGAGTAGAGCCAGAGCAAAACTGATCCTTATACTAAATACCTAAGCGAACAGGCTTTCCCTAGGTATAGAAGGACAAATACAATTGCTGGCCATCGGGCATATCGATTTTTACAAGTTTTAGGTCATTATCTATAAATACGTGGGGGATCTATTGGGGATGCTGGCTCGCCCGTCCACCCCCCACCTCCGCTCCGCTCAGGCCTCGCCGCTCCGCGGCGCCATTCGGGACGGCCCTCCCTCCACGGAGGTGGGGGGTGGACGGAATGGTGGAACGACTCGCCTTGCCTCGGTTGAAGTATTGACGGAAGAGGTTAATAAGTATTAGCATGGGAGCGTTGGAAGCCATCGATTTTTAACAATTTTTGGGAAATCCCCCTTTTTCAACACCTCCGCCCATTTCAAGGCGAAATCGAAAGGGGACATTTTCGCACTGGCAAGTCCGCACTCCACAATATTTCGTCTCAATCCAGCATTGTTCCTGCCGGGATCTGCAGGAGATAACCACTAACACGTTTAAACGTTTTATAGCAAGTCCTAGCTCGCTCAAGAATTCAGCGAGAGCAACATGTTTGAAGATAAAGCTGAACAAGATGCATGAGCATAATTCCAGCTACCTGCCATCCCAATTATTCATTACGTCAATAACTCCAAAAATATCTTCAGCTGAATGGCAATATGAAATTGGCAAACTTAAAATTTCATTATGTATTTTTTCGCTTATAGGATATTCCCCT
>WFSE01000020.1 GCA_015486135.1 Lentisphaeria bacterium | reverse complement strand
GATGGTTGTCCTCCATATTTTTTCTGAATATCTCGTAGTTGCGCGGTTTCAAAAAACCGGTGTAGAGCTTCATCTCGTCGAAATCGGGGAAGACGCACCATTGTCCGGTCTCGTGCGCGACATAAGGTTTCGCCGGGTCTTTTTTCGTGGTGGTGTCGAAGTTCGATGCGAATTCCGGCGGATTGGCGTTTATCGAGGACTTCAATCCCGCCTTCCAGGGATAGACGCGCATTCCGCGCATGATGTCGTAGTAGTCGCTGTTTTTGGAGGTCGCCCACCCGGCCGAAGAGGTGTAGAATTTTCTCCCTCCGTCAAGCTTCCGGATGGTTTCGACCCAGTCGGAAAGCCATTGTTTCCCGCCCCCCTTTTTGCGCCCGCCTGGCTCGTTGCCGTATGCCGCGAGCATGAACGAAGGATGGTTTCCAAAGCGCCGGATAACCTTTTCGCTCTCTTTCATCAAATAAGCCTGGGCGTTCGGGCGTCCCACATTGGCCCAGCCGTTCTCGCATTGGAGGTAGAAGCCCATCTCGTCCGCGGCGTCGAACGCCACTTCCGGAGGAGTCCAGGAGTGGTATCGGATGTGGTTTAGCCCCATATCCTTGCACACCTTGAACAGATGCCGCCAGTAATCGATATCCATACTGGGATAGCCTGTGAGCGGGAATGACGCGCAATCCAGCGTTCCGCGGAATAGAGTAGGGCGGCCGTTTATCACGAATTGCTGATTTCTCACTTTATGCGTGTAAAATCCGAACCGCGTGGAATATTCCTGCTGCGCCCCCTTGCCATCATCGAGCGTCGCCGTCAGCGTGTAGATATTCCCCGGCTCGAACTCGTCCCATTGCGCGGTTTCCGCGAATTCCACCGTGGCGTCCATCTCGTTGCCATCGGACACCGTCAACACGACAGGCTCGGGAGCAGGAGCGCCTTTCGGCGGTAAAATCTTTATCGTCAGCTTCTCTTGTGCCTCGGACTTGCCGCCGGCGAAGACCACCTTTACCGCCAAGCGCTTATTCTTGGCGTCGGGAAAGGTCATGATGTAGTCCACGTATTTCTCCGGCATGGCCTGCAGTTCGATCTTACCGATTATCCCGTTCCAGTCGGTTTGGGTGTGGTCGGTAACACCATGAGCGTTTTTGCCAATCGGGGGCGGCGTGTTGTCGACGCTGATGGTTATCACATGGGGGCCCGGTGTCAAATGCCCCAGATCGTAGATGTGCGGCGCCGCCAAGCTGTCCTCGCTCCCCACCTTTTCGCCATCGACGAACACCTCGCTCGACACGTGGACCCGCTCCAGAAACAGTCGGATTCTTTTCCCTTTCCAAGATTCCGGGATCTCGACCTTTTTCCTGTACCACGCCTTGCCGACATAGTGCTTCGCCGGTTGCAACCAACCCGCGACCCAATACGACCCGTCGGGCTGCTTCCCGGAATACTTCAACCAGGAGGTGTCTTTCAAGACGCCAACCCACTTGGTGTCGGCCGAGATGTCGTTGCCAAATCCTTGCGCTTGGAGCGAGCCGGGAAGATTGACGGCGGCGTCGAACGCTCCGGAGTCGGGCGCGTTGCCACCGAGACGCAATTTCCATTCGCCCGACAACGATACCGCGGCCTGATCGCCGGCCGAAACCGGTGCCATGGCGCATAGCAACCTGGAAGCCATTACCGCAAGCAATAATAACAAAGTTTTCGCCTTAAGCATACAGAATCTCCTGATTCAGCACACCCTTATTCTGGGCTTTCAGCCCTGGAATCCTGCGGGCCATGGGATGTTATGGGAGTTATGGGAAGAGATGGGATTGCGCTGTCCATCCGTCCCCCCGTCCATTTGTCCATCCACTGGCCTACCGATTACCAATAATACAAAGCGGTGCAGGGGCACCGCACTCCAAAGAGCCTGCGGCTCAATGCGCTTTGCGCGATTTACGCGACACATGTTTTCGGAACGGTCTAGCCCGTTCCCTATATGCCGATTCCGCAATGCGGAAGCGGTATGTTCCCTCTCTGCGGCCTCTGCGTCTTTGCGAGGCAAAAAATTCGTGGCTATTCCGCTTTTCTTATCCGGAATAAACCGCCACTTTAACTTCGCGTGTCTTCTTGTCTTCCGGAGGAATCTCGTTCCCATCGAACGGCTCGCCGTCAACCCACACGCCAGCGGCGGCTGGATCGTCCACAAGGCTCGCCTCGATCCGATATTCCGTCCCGCGGAAGACGCGGGTCGCCTTGAACTCCGGTATTTCCCGCGGAAGTCGCGGATCGACCACCAGTCCGCGGTATCCGGCTCTAACTCCGAGGATATGCCAAGCTATCGCGACATAGTTCCATGCGGCGGTTCCGGTAAGCCAGCTATTTTTCGCCTCGCCGTGCCTTGGCGCCGCCTTTCCAGCTATCATTTGGGCGTAAACATACGGCTCGCAACGGTGGACATCGCTAATCTCCTCGCGCCACGCCGGAGCTATT
>WFSE01000019.1 GCA_015486135.1 Lentisphaeria bacterium | reverse complement strand
TTATTAACGCTTTCCGATGTGAAATCTCCCTGGGGGTTATTCGAGGTGTCGGTTTGAATTTCGCCAAGCCCCCTCAATTTGTCCTTCCAAGTAATTTGCCGGAACAGGCGGGATTGTCAAGCTCGAAAGCCTTAAAACTAAAAAAAAGCCTTAAAAAATGACTCTAAGAAGGGTTTTTAGCGCAATTTGTCAGCCATCTACGCACAAAAATCTAGTTTTTGGGGCTTCTTAAGTGGTCAGACCCCGATTTAGAAAATGAAGCATTTTGGACAGCCTCATTCACATTTTCCATTGAACTCATTTTCGGGGGACGGACCCCGCTGGCCGCTGGCCTCGCTCGTGATAATTAAACCGCTTCTGGAAAGTTTTCATCATGAAATCATAACCATCGGGGAAAGACTGGCGAAGCAACATGAACAAATTGTCTTTTTTGCCCGATTCTTGCTTGTAAAATTCCAAAAGAGGCCTTCCTGAATTCTTGTTTCCCGCTACGAATGATACCAGCAAAGCGCAAGGGTTCAAATAATAGGAGCATCTAAGTCGCAAGTGGCGTTTCTTTAATTCATTGCATAGAGGGGCTTTAAATTCTTTATAAAACTTGATTATTCCCTTTTCGGTTTGCGAGGGCCTTGCTGGCAATAGCTTAAATAAATAGGAAAAAAGAATGGGAGAACGGCTCTCATGCACTAAATATACAGCCAACATCGTTAATTCCGCCACAATATCATCGTCTATTTTTTTCATGTCCAAATGCGAAGTGAAATCCTCGAACATTTGCTTTTTCTTTTTCACCTCTATTGTGGGGTCGAATATGTTGGACTCCAAATTTCGAAGCGATTCCATGCCCGGCGCTCGCTTCTTCACCGAACTAGCCTGACCTCTTTCGTCGACGAACAATTCTCTCAAGGTCGATTTGGCCGCTAGATTCTTCTCCACACTATAAAATTTGTCATAATCCTTTTTTGCCTTGCCCATGAACCCACCATAAGCCTCAGCATAGATTATATTTGGGAAAAACTTGCAGAACAAAAATGTGTCAGCATATTTCTCAAGCTCCTCGCGTAAATCCGAAAGAGGCTTTTTCATCTCCGATGAAATTCCCGACTTTGCTAGTTTTTCGATCATGGCACGATGAAGTTCGGAACCGTTCTTAATCCTCCCCTGAATTTGGGGCATTGTTTTTGCGATGTACTTATCAAGAACAGCATTCAATTTCGATGTCAACTCCAGAAGGCGAAGATACTTCCAATAAGTTGCGCCGCTCCCATGAAGCGAGCCTATTGCTTTTCCAATATCGGGAGAAATAGCAACAACATCATCCATGCGCAGGGTCGACAACACCGACTCGAAGACCTTATAATTTTTAGCAAAATCAATTTTGTTTGCCAGGACCTCAAGCGACAACTCTTGGGTTTTCAATATTTCGCCGGCTTTGCCATGGCTAGCGACACGCAATTTAGCAATGCCGCGTTTCGAAAAGGCGAAGCCCGTCCCTTTGCCCCACAAAACGCTATAACAACCATTCGCATTTGCCAATGTATACGATTCGAGTTTTTCCCACCCGTCATCGGTTGCGAGAAAGTAGTCCACTTTTGAGATGGGAATGTCGCTTTCAACGTTCACTAACAACATGTCGTTAGCGCATATTTTCCCATCGGGATTGAGCGGCAAAGTGACACATATATCGCCGGCAAAGCCCCAAGATGAAGATAGCGCAACGACAAGACAAGCAAGAATCTTTAAACATTTCATCACCATCCTCCTATTCCTCCTCCGTGGAATGCGGCTTGAGCATATTGCGAAGTTTATTTATCGAATATTCCGAAAATTCGTCTCCGCCGTTTTCAGTGGGCTTGGGATTCATCAAGTAGTTTCCTAGTTTATAGTGAGGAAGATCGCAGGCATGGCCCAATTCGTGGGGAAAATATCTTGTCTCCAACCCATCGTTGCTTTTCACTACTCGTTCCCTTACTGTCTCCTTGAAGTAGTAAACTATATTATCATAATAGGACTGTGTAAGACCATATAGTATTCCTTCGCCATCGTCTGGATCCGCATCTTCGTTATACTCGTTAAACCAGCCAGAATATACTCTTGGTTGAAAACCGACACAGAGCTGAAGCGCCCAGAAATTCATTTCGTTCTTACTGGATTTGTGCTTCAGGGCTTCTTGGAAGATATTGCTGAACGCACTATAAAGACGTCCTGTGGCGTTTGGGATAAATTTCAATCTATCATCCCATTCCTCGTTGTGCTGGAATACTATATATGCTTTTTTGAAAGGTGCGACATTGAAGAATCTCTTTGGCAACGTATAGCCAACATCGCCAAATGATCGCTTTATTAGAATATTCCTAGTCAACTTCGAAGGAGTAGGCCATATCTTGTCTAGTTGATCACTTATGTCATCGTCCCCCCACGCATAAGTGTGCGGTTTGCTAAAAAAATCTTTTGATATTGCCGTATGAAATGGTATTCGAACATGCAGATAGAAATAAGAACCTCTCTTATATGATTCAAGAATAAGGCCAAACACTTTTTCCGTATCCGTACTGATTAAGACATATCCCTCTTTAAATCGCTCCACATCGAAAAAATCGAAATATCCTTGAACTTTACTTGCCAGGAATGCTATTGTCCAATCGTATTTACCCGCATTAAGTATGATCCCAAATGACGACCAGCAACAATTTTCTAAAAACCTAGGTCTTTTCATTCTATCAAGTTCGTAATATATCCTCCTCCAGACAGTAAGTGTCTGAGTTACAGGCTCGTTTTTGGGATCCATCGCGAGCACTTTGGCGTTGTCGTAGTCGCCGGTAGTGTCGTTGATGACAGTCGCCACCGCCCGGAAGTTGTCGCCAGGCTGCATTGTCGTGGCGAAAACAGCAGTGGCGTCGCCTTTGTTATCGGTAAGTCCGTTGTCTTCTGCATACAACCCGCCTGTCTTGGGAGAGCCAAAATTATCATCGCCTTCATCGCCGTTGGGGTCGATTACGGTGCTATCGCTAGGATCATCGACATCGAAAACTTTGAAAAACACCTTCAGCCCTTTCAAAGCTGGCGTCACGCGCGCTCTGAGTCTAACGACGTTTCTTATTGTGTCCTTGGGACTCGTTTTCCCAGGAAAGATTTTGAGGCCTTTGGCGCCTTGGGGGGCGTCGGGATGGTCGTTCGGAGTAAGGGGACTGATAACTTTCCCCGTGGCGTCCGTCATTTCCTCCCATTTCAAATCCACCTTGGGAATGCTCGCCTTCACGATGTCCATGGAGATGTATTCGGCGGGGCCGTCGCCGTCGGGATCGAGCTCTACCTTGATTGTTTCGGGAGTGTGGTAGCCCAAGGGTTTGATAGCCTCGAGGTAGAGCGGTATGGCACGCTTCTTCTCCGAGAATCCCAGTTTGGAGAGGTCGGTGTATTCGGCAAGTTTTTCCCCGGCATGCGACGGGACGTAGTCGCCGGGCTTCTTCGCGAGAACGGAGTGGTAGTTCCTTGCCTCGGATGCATTTTTCAACCATATGCGGAACGAGCCGGTCAAGTCGGAGGGGGATTTGTACACGATGGGATCTTGCGCCGTAGCGCCGGTTCCGCTTTTTATCAGCTTCTGAGCGGGATCCGAATCACTGTACGTGAAGCGGATCTTCGCTTTGGAGAGGTCGATAGGTTCTGGGATTTCCAAGATCATTGGAGTGAACTCGTCCTTGGCGCTTCTGTCGTCGGCTTTGATATTGTCGTAGCGGTTGAACCCGTCGGCCCAGTCGGGTATCCCGCCATTGACGAATATACCGGGCTTGCCGGGTTTTCCAAGAAGCTTCGCGTCGGCCTTGGCGTCGGAGTCGTCGGTGTTGACGAAGACAACCTTCCCGTAATAAAGCGGCGTGTTCTCCTTCACGGAGCGGTCGAACCTATCGCAACGAACTGAATCGCCTCATTTCATTTTCCACGGCTAAGAATCTTAAATGAAGCATTTTGGACAGCTTCATTCATATTTTCGCTTGAACTCATTTTGGGGGAACGGACCCCGATTTTACAATGGATGTCTTTGTCTGACGCCATTTGCTTTTAAATACAAGCTCTTTAATATATCTTTTCCGCTGCCTTCCAGAAAGCGCCGCGCATCCATTTTTATAACCCCAAGTTGCCTTGATTGATCAGAGCTCTGTAGCATATGTTCCAAAATTTGTTTATCCGCATCATGCATGCTTTCCCAAAAATCGTCATTATTGCTTGCGTTATCTGTCTTGAACAAAGCATACCTTGCAGCAATTTCAACCTTTTGAACTATAACAATATCCCAAATTAACGATAGTAAATCTGGGGCATTCAGTTGGTTGAAAAATGTTTTAGCTCGAGGAGATTTACCTCCAAGCATATATCTTCCTAAAATTTCAAAGGGTGATAAATTAGGATTAGATTTTTGCAATGAGTCAAATTGTTTGGTTTTTTTCATAGCAACAATGAATATCTCATATATTGAGGAAACACTATGCAAGTCGCAGGAATATTCTTTGGCAAACGCTGTTTTCAGTTTTTCTATGTCTGATGTCAAGGGGCGGTTAAAACGGGCCAGGTAGGGGCACTTCAAAACGGGCCACTTTGAGAGATTAACAATGTATCTTTAGCTTCCAACAGGAGGTTGAAGATGTCAAAGGAACTCAAAGAGGCTATGAAACAAAGCGTTTATACGTTATTGGAGCGCGGTAAGCACTCGCATCGCGAGATAGCCAAGCTGCTTGGAATTAACCGTAAAACGGTGGATAAGTACGCGCGGCGGTATTTTGAGAACGGGCCAATTCCGCCCTCCGGGTCTGATGTTCAAAACGGGCCGGAAGCGCCCCCCGGCTTTTCAGGTCGTAAAAGCAGTTGCCTGCCTTATCATGGCATAATAGTCAAGTGGATAGAGAGTGGCTTGACAGCCAAGCGGATACATCAGGATCTGGTGTCGGATCACGCTTTTACCGGTAGTTACGATTCAGTCAAGCGTTATGTTCGGAAACTCTCGGAGGCGTCACCCGTACCGTTCAGGAGGATGGAAGTGCGTCCCGGCTTGGAGGCGCAGGTCGACTTCGGCCAGGGTGCATATATAACCGTTGACGGCAGGAAGAAGCGTCCTAATCTCTTCTGTGTGACCCTCAGTAATTCCCGAGCGGGATATGACGAGGTTGTCTGGCGTCAGACGACGGATGAGTTCATCCGCGCCCTGGAAAACGCGTTCCGTCATTTCGGAGGAGTACCCGAAACGATCGTTATTGACAATCTCCGGGCCGCGGTCAGGAATCCCGACTGGTTCGACCCCGAACTGGTTCCCAAGCTTCTCGAGTTCGCGGAGCATTACAAGACGGTTATCCTGCCGACAAGGCCGCGGACTCCCGAACACAAGGGAAAAGTGGAAAGCAGGGTGAAATACGTTCAGGACAACGCACTGAAAGGGAGGATGTTCAGTTCGCTGGCGGAACAGAATGAATTTCTACGCGACTGGAATAAGAATGTCGCGTCCACCCGTATCCACGGGACAACAAAAAGACAGGTCAGAGAAGCGTTTGACGCGGAAAAACCTCATCTCCAAGCGCTGCCTCCGACACTTTTCCCCTGCTTCAGCGAGGGAAAACGTAAAGTCCACCGCGACGGATATGTGGAGGTGGAAAGAAGCTACTACTCCGTGCCGTGTGAATACTGCCGGCGTGAAGTCTGGGCGCGCTGGGATGGCAGAACTGTAAGAGTTTTCAATTTGCGCTATAAACAGATAGCTGTTCATGCCAAAGTCGAGCCGGGCAAGTTCAGCACTCACGAGGGGCATCTATCCGAAAAGAAAATTTCCGCGCTGGAAAAAGGTCCCGAGTGGATAGTGTCGCGGGCGCGGGAGATAGGATGTCACGCGGAAGCCTGGGTAAAAGCCCTTCTTAAAAACAGAAAGCAGTATGGCCTCCGCCCGTCGATAGGGCTTTTAAGTCTCCGCGGGAAATACAGGATAAGAGAAATAGACGCCGCGTGCGAAAGGGCCCTGAAAGCGGAGGCTTTCAGGCTGAAAGACGTGAGAAATCTGATAACCGCGAAGGCGGAGCAAGTCGAATTCATGTTTATGGAAGAGCATCCTCTTATCAGAGATGTTGCTGAATATGGTGAATTTGCTCTATGGGGCGATTAGGATGCGGGAGACCGCTCATGCGGGGGCTTGGCGCCAGCCCCCGCCCCCCGGCGCTTCCCCCCCTTGGTTTATTATTAAAGAGGAGAGGAGATGAACGAGAATCTGAAACACACGATCAGGCAGCTCAGACTGTCCGGAATGGGGCTTTCTCTGGAGGTGAGGCTTCAGGAGGCGAGGACGGCGAACCTGGACTATGAAGAGTTCCTGGAACTGGTCCTTCAGGACGAAATGAATGTCAGGAACAACAGGCTGATACAACGAAGAATCAAAGCGGCCAACATCCCCGGCAATAAGACTCTTGATCAGTTCAACTGGGACTTCAATCGGAAAATCAGCAGAAAACAGATATTCGATCTGGCTTCATGCAATTTCATACGTGAAGGCGGGGATGTTCTCTTTATCGGTCCGCCGGGTGTCGGGAAAACACATCTGGCGCAGGCTATCGCACTTCGTGCTATCAAAAGCGGTTTTACTGTCTATTACAGGTCTGTTTTTGATCTTGTAAGGGACTTTTTAAAAGAGGAAATACTCATAGATGACAACCGTGTCATAAAAAAATACCTTAAGCCGGATCTGCTTATCGTTGATGATATGGGACTTAAACAACTACCGAAACGCTCCGGGGAATATCTTTTCGAGGTGATAATGAGAAGGTATGAGCTCCGCTCAACAATAATGACCAGCAACCGGCCTATTGAGGAATGGGGCAAACTTATAGGAGATGTACCCGCCGCCGGAGCAATACTGGACAGGTTCCTGCATCATGCCGAGGTCATTTCTATCAACGGGAAAAGTTATCGCCTGAAGGATAAATCATCAGAAAAAGCAAAAAGTCTTGACAATTAAACCGGAGTGAGTATTTTTTTGCTCAAAAGTGGCCCATTATGAAGTGCCCCCGAGTGGCCCGTTTTGAAGTGCCCGTTGACACTGAAAAAAGACTCTTCTTAAAAGGTTCTATGTCGTTTAACATTTTGCCAAGCTTACTATTGTTGTTGTGAAGTAGGTCAAAAACGATGGCCGATATCGTCAAAGATAATGCATTATTCAAGACTATATTTCCAATCCCTATATCTTTCGACTGTATTATGTCATCCCTGATTATTGCCAAATCTTTCAGAAGAGCTAATTTATCGTTTTCCGCAAAAGCATTTTTCCCCAATAGAACCACTATATTTGACATGCCTCTAATGAATAATTTGGCTTTTGACACTTCATCTTCTGCTAGTGTTTTTTCATCATTTCTCAGGGACTGGATGTATTTTTCACTGTAGACGGCATCCCTTAAACTTTTCCTCTTCGCAATTTCGCCCAAAGCTCGCAGGTAGCCACTCGGCTCAAGTTTTTCTCCAAGAATCCTAAATTCATCCGCTGCAAAAAGATTAATGCCATCCCCAACTAGAAGTAGAATTAGCCCATTTATAATCATTCCTTTTAGTCTAAACATGTTTCAATCTCCCTGATTATCATAATCCATTGGAAAAGGGGTCCCATGCGGGGTCTGACCACTTAATTTCCTTCATTTTATGCCTAATATTGCATGAAAAGTGCATTAA
>WFSE01000018.1 GCA_015486135.1 Lentisphaeria bacterium | reverse complement strand
GGGTGGGGGCTGAATTCTTCGCGCGGCGTTGCGGGGATGGGAGATTTCAAAAGATTTGATGAGCCACTTGGTTTTCGAATCGTCCAAGACGAACTTGTAGATTCCGGCCCCGTTTCCAAAGTCGTTTAGCTGCACTTGCAATGTCGCGGTTCCCGCATCTTTCCCGGTGCCTATTTTTTCTTCGCCCAGTTCGAAATCGGGGATAGGGCCTTGCGGCGTTTCTTCCCTTTTGAGCTCGTTTTTGATCATGCCGTCGGCGCAGTAGCTCAACATTTTCTTGAGGTCCTTGGCTTTGGCCGCGGCGATGAAGGCTTTGAACACTTCCTTGGGGGATTTTTCGGGTAGGAGTTTTTTGAGGTCACCTCCCAGTTTTACGTAGAGGTCTTTTGCGCGTTTCGTCATGGTTTCTTGTGTTGTTGGCGAGCGCAACAGTGTTTGCAGGTCGTCGAGCGCTTTCTTTTTCTCGCTTTTCGCGGCGTAAGCCTTGGCGCGGAAGAACAACGCTGTGGTTTTAAACCGTCCGGCCTCCGGCGATTTTTCGTCGATTATCTTTGTGAATGCCGCTACAGCCTCGTCGTTTTTTCCATCTTTGAGGGCCTGCAGGCCGTCGTGTAGTAATCCGGACAAGGTGATTATTAACGTTAGCAATGCGCTTTTCGCGATTTCGGCGGTGGCTTCCATGGCGTGTGTTCCTCCTTTCCGTGGCATGGCTTGCGGAACAGGCTTCCCCTTCCGCTTGCTTTAGGTTGATTCCGGAAGTACTATAGCCCTTGTTGCCGTTCAGCGCCACCCGATTGCGATGGTGTTGGACGTGGGATTCCAGGGAGAGACGGATGAAGCCGGAAAGAGTTGGCATAGCGTTGGTGGTATCCGGGCCTAGCGGAGCGGGCAAAACCACCGTGCTGGAGAGATTGCGGGAGATCGAGCCCTCGTTGGAGTTTTCGGTATCCAGCACAACCCGGCAGCCACGGCCAGGCGAGGTGGACGGCGAGGACTACTCCTTCGTCTCCAAGGAGGAGTTCAAGTCGAAAGTGGAGCGGGGTGAGTTTGTCGAGCACGCCGAGGTCTACGGGAATTTTTACGGCACGCCATTGACGGAGATAACCGACAGGGTTTTGGCGGGGCGCGATGTGCTTTTGGATATCGACGTTCAAGGTGCCGACCGGATACGCAAGAGGGCGCAGGAGGACGATTTGCTGGCGGCGTGTTGCGAATACATTTTCATCGGTCCTCCGAGCTACGAGGAGCTGGAGCGGCGTCTGAGGTCTAGGGGGACGGAGACGGAAGAGGCGATAGAGAGGCGTCTCACGACTGCGAAAGTGGAGCTCGAGCGGTGGCGGGAATATGGATTTCTCCTCATCAACAAGGATGTGGACGCTACGGTCAAGGACCTTCTGGCGTTCCTAGATATTATGCACAAGAGCACCAAGAGGCTCAAAGACTCGGGGTTTTTCACATGAGCGCTAACAAGCCTGTCGTGGTTCTGGGTGTGACCGGTTCAATCGCCGCATACAAGGCGGCGGAGATATGCTCCGCGCTGGTCAAATCTGATGTGGACGTTTTCGTCGTGATGACCGAGGCGGCTACGAAGCTGGTTGGCGAACGGACGTTTCTCACGTTGTCGCGCAATCCCGTTGTTACGGATTTGTGGGAGATATCCGACTGGCGGCCGGGCCACGTGGCTTTGGCGGAGAGGTCATCGTTGCTGCTTGTGGCGCCTTGCACTGCCAATTTCATCGCGAAACACGCGCATGGAATTGCGGATGACGCGTTGACCGCCCATGCGTTGGCATATGGAGGCAAGACGCTCTTGGCGCCGGCGATGAATCCCGGGATGTGGGCCCATCCCGCTACTCGGGCGAATGTGGATATTCTCCGCGAACGGGGGGCGGAGTTCGTGGGGCCGGACGAAGGGGGTGTGGCGTGCGGTGCGGACGGCGTGGGGAGGATGGCGGCTCCGGATGAGATTGTCGATAGGGTGTTGACGGCGCTTAGTGCTTGCTGAATAATTGGCAAGTGCTTAGCTTTCATTTGGATTAAGTCTTTTTTCGCGGTATCGTCTCCAAGGGGTTGGGGTCAATCCACCCAAAAACCTTGGAGACGACTAGCGATTTAAGGCACTTGCCAATTCCGCGACACACGCCGTGTGATTTAAGGGTGTCCTTGCTACGCTGGGACACCTAAGGCGCGAAGCGTCCTTCCGCAAAGCCCGCTAGGGGTCGCAGAGCGAACGGAAGGAGCGCGTCGCCTAATCACAAGTCCTCCATTTTATCCCGCCGTAGCCGTAGCTTTAGCGGAGGCGGAAGCCGCCCGGAGGGCGACGGAGGATCGGCACGCTTCCGACTTTTTCAGTAAGCCCTCCTTGTGGTGATGACTTCGCGTCGCGGATGCGGCGGTTCGTTTTCGGTATTTCTCAGAAAGCTTCAATATCTTTTTTGCGCGCCTTGAGGTTTCACCGCCGAGCCGTATATTACGCTTTGTTAGTGAGCGCCGATAGTTCGGTGGGATTCGGTTTCCGCTGGTAGCGGAAGTGACCGACCCGCTTTTCTTTTTGTGTCTGGCTGTTGGTTTGTGGATGCGGTGCTAGGCGTTTTGCACAGGAACAGGAATGGAAAAATGAATAACGAGCTTTTAGCTTTGCTTGAGTATATTGAGCAGGAGCGCGGCATAGACCGCGACACCATGGTTCGGGTGCTTGAGGACCTTATGAGGTCGGCTGCTCGCAAGAGCGAGGACCTGCCGGCGGACGAGATAGATGTCCAGATAAACAAAGACACGGGCGACTACAAGGTCTTAGAGAAATTGGAGGTTGTGGGCGAGAATCCGGACAAGTGTCCGAACTGCATTGATTTGGAGACGGCCAGGGAGCGTTTCCCCGAGGCCAAGATAGGCGATGTGGTGGATTGGGAAGTCACTCCAAAAAATTTCGGTCGTATAGCGGCTCAAGCCGCCAAACAAGCGCTCATGACCCGGATTAGGCGCATCGAGAAAGAAGTGGTGCATGACGAGTTCGAGGGGCTTTTGGGGCAACTTGTCAACGGCGTTGTGCGTCGTTACGATTCCGGTAATGTTATCGTGGATTTGGGGAAGGCGGAGGGGGTTCTTTCCTACAAGGACAAGATTCCTGGCGAGAGCTACATGCCTGGAGATCGTATTAACGCCATGCTTGTCAGGATCGAGTCCGCTGGTTCGGGGCCGAGTCTGATATTGACGAGGACTAACAAGGATTTCGTCAAGCGTCTTTTCGAGCGCGAAGTTTCCGAGATACACGACGGGATAGTCGAGATAAAGGCGTTGGCGCGCGAGCCCGGCGCCCGGACGAAAATCGCTGTGGCCAGCAATGATTCTCACGTCGATCCCATCGGCGCTTGTGTCGGGATGCGCGGAATGCGCGTCAAGAGTATCACTAGCGAGCTTGGTGGCGAGAAGATAGATATCGTGGAA
Organism: Lentisphaeria bacterium; assembly: GCA_015486135.1. Classification (GTDB taxonomy): domain Bacteria; phylum Verrucomicrobiota; class Lentisphaeria; order Victivallales; family JAADHT01; genus WFSE01. The sequence continues at coordinate 2,601 of WFSE01000018.1, read as the reverse complement.
TTTGACGACGACCTTCGGCAGTTTGTCTCCAACGCCCTGCAGCCCGCGAAGCTGGCTGGAATTAAGTTCGACGATTCGGGGGATGTGGTTTATGTCACGGTTGAGCCGGACCAATTGTCCTTGGCTATCGGCAAGCACGGGCAGAACGTTCGTTTGACATCCAAGCTGATTCAGAAACTTGTGAAGATATCTCCCGTTGAAGAGGCGGCGGAGGTGTCTTTCGAGGAGAAGCTCAGCAAGATGGTGGATTCCCTTGCGGAAACCTTGAAGATAGACCGCGCCATTATCGAAAAGCTCGTTCAGAACGGGTTTACGTCGGTGGATGGATTGAAAGAGGCTGACGAGAGTGATTTGCTTGCTATTGAGGGACTGTCGGACGACGACGTGAAGGTTGTCTCCGAGGCCTTGTCGGAGCAGAAGGAATAGGTTTGGCGTTATGGCGGGAAAAGTAAAAATAAACGATTTGGCGAAGAAACACCGAATGTCCCCGAAAGAGGTGGTGGGGCTCCTTCGTGAGTTGGGTGTCGAGTGCGGTTCGTCGAAATCTTCCATTTCGGAGGATGCCGTTCCCCAGTTGGAGGAGCGGATAACCGCCATGAAGGATGACACCCGCAAGAGGCAGGTTCAAGCTAAAGAGGCGAGGAAAGCTCGTTCCGCCCCAATGGAGGAGGTCCATGTCAAATCTCCGATTGTGGTTAAAGCGTTGGCCGAGGCCCTTGGCAAGAAGCCCAATGAGATTGTTAGCGCCTTGATGTCGATGAACGTCCTGGCCAACATCAACCAGACTCTTGATTCCGACACGGCGATAAAGGCTTGTTCCAAGTTCAATGTCAAGTTGGTCGTGGACAAGCGTGGCAAGGCCGAACGTAAATCCGACAGCGACGACGCGGAGGGCGCGTCTGGTAGTGGCGACAATCCCGCTGATTTGGTTTCCAGGCCACCTATTGTGACGTTCATGGGCCACGTCGATCACGGGAAGACATCCATTCAGGACAAGATCCGGGAGTCCAATGTGGTTGACAAGGAGGCAGGAGGCATAACGCAGCATATTGGCGCGTCTGTCGTGGAGCGCAAGGGTAGGCGCATAACCTTTATAGACACTCCGGGGCACGCGGCGTTCACTTCCATGCGGGCGCGTGGCGCCAACGTCACGGACATGGTTGTTTTGGTTGTGGCGGCCGATGATGGGTTCATGCCGCAGACGATCGAGGCGGTTAGCCATGCCAAGGCGGCGGAAGTGCCTATTATCGTGGCGATCAACAAGATGGATTTGCCTGGCGCCAATCCGGACCGGATTCTCACTCAGATGCAACAACATGGGCTTATGAGCGAGGATTGGGGAGGGGACGTTGGAGTGGTGAAGGTTTCGGCCGCTACTGGCGAGGGGCTGGACGAGCTTTTGGAGCGGATACTTCTCGAATCGGAGATGCTTGAACTGAAAGCCAATCCCAAACGTTCCGCGGAGGGAATAGTGCTCGAATCCCAGTTGGAGCGTGGGTTTGGCCCGACAGCAAACGTTATTGTGATGAATGGAACATTGAGAAAGGGCGATCCTGCTCTTTGCGGCGAATATTATGGCAAGGTTCGGACGATGGTGGACGCTGCGGGAGCCACGGTGTCGGAGGCTGGGCCGGCCATGCCAGTGAAAGTTGTTGGCCTGTCCGGAACCCCGGAAGCCGGTACTAGATTGGTTGTGCTTGCCAATGAGAAAGAGGCGAAAGTTATTGCCGCGGAGCGCGCGGCCGAGGCCAAGACGGCGGAGCTGACAAAGCCCGCGATGTCTTTGGACGAGTTGCTGTCGTCCTTTGGCAAAGAGAGCAAGAAGACTCTTCCAGTCGTTTTGAAGGCGGATGTTCAAGGTTCGTTGGAGGCGATATCCGACGCGTTGGCGAAGTTTCCGTCCGACAAGATTACCGTGGATATCGTTCATTCGGCGGTTGGGGCGATAACCGACAACGACGTGCTTTTGGCGGTGGCATCCGGTGCCGTTATCGTCGGCTTCCATGTGAAAGTGAATCCCGGCGTGAACAAGTTGGCGGAAGAGAAGCAAGCGGAGATACGACTTTACAGTGTTATCTACGAGTTGCTGGAGGACATAGAAGAGGCATTGACCGGTCGGTTGGCGCCGGAGGAGCGCGAGAGGGAAGTGGGAGTGGCGAGGATTCTGCAGATATTCGACGTGTCCAAAGGTCCGAAGGTGATTGGTTGCATGGTGGAGAAAGGCGCTGTGAGAGTTGGCGCCAAGGCTCGAGTCCGCAGGGGAGGCGAGCTTTTGTACAACGGCATGGTTAAATCGTTGCGCAGGTTCCAGGACGACGTGAAAGAAGTAAAGACTGGCTTGGAATGTGGTATCCGGCTGGACAACTTCGCTGACTTTCAGGAAGGCGACGAGGTTCAGATATACGAAGTGGAATTCAAAAAGGCGACGCTTTGATAGCCATTGGCGCTCGCCACGAATCTGGACGGAGAGACGTTCCCCACGTTTCAGCGTTATGATAAATGCGGAGAAAACATCGCGTTGGCATTTCCCCTTGGTGGCGGCTGCCGCCACGGTCCTGGCATTGTTTTACGGTTGCGCCACACCTAGGCTGCAGCCTAGGG
>WFSE01000017.1 GCA_015486135.1 Lentisphaeria bacterium | reverse complement strand
CTTTTCTTCTGTACAAGCCTTTTTCATCTCCGTCCACGGAGATGCCGTTTCCGCGTGCGGAACCGGCATGTTATTGGGAAGAGGGAAAAAACTCTGCGTGCTTTGCATCTCTGCGAGGAAAAGGAAAAGATGTTGCTCGCAAAGACGCGGAGGCCGCGGAGAGGGAGGTTAGCTACGGATGGCCCCGGATAAACACGAATAGTTTTTTCCTAGCGGGGGTGCGGAGGGAGAGAGAGGTTGTCCACGAAAAATTAGCGGTGTCCTCTCCAAGATTTTGGGAGCACGCGTTCGTGGGTTTTGAAGGCTCCCATCGCTCCGCTTGGTCGCAAATCTAGCAAAAACCTCGGAGGAAGGAGGATTATCCACCTGTTCCGCGCTTTTGGCGAATTTTTCTGGGGAACCTTATTTGTCGCTATTCAAAATCGTCGGGGGATAGAATCCTTATTGGAGAGTTATTTGATGTTACGTATGCGTAGTATATCTCTTGAGGTAGCAGGAATAGCGCCGTGGAGTATATTTGCAAATTCAGGCGCGTGGAGAATGATGCGATGTTTTCAGAGAATTTCTTGTTGTCTGTAGGCCAGTCCGCGCGAGGCGATATCCACGAACCATCTTTATTTTGGCGCTCAAGTGAATATTTTGACACTAGTTTATGCCATTTGCGATATAGATCGCCGCGTCCGCTTGAAAAGAAAAAGAAGACTTCCGTCTTATGGTACAGAAAGTTGACGGGTAGCGTATTGTAGCAAGCGTCAAGCAGTATAGCATCCGTCTTTGTTGTTTCCACTTGATTTCCTAGGTGCCTTGTCTTGCCATTGATTGTTCCTCGTTCCAGTTTTCGGATAGGGCGGTCCTAGCTTTTTGTCGAGTCAATTTAGAGATTTTTTCAACCACGAAAAATACGAAAGGTGCAAGAGTTTTTCCTGTCGCCTATTCATGTCCATTCGTGGTTTCTCCCCTCTCTACTTTCTCCGCGTCTTTGCGAGGGGAAATTGGAAACAATCATGCTTTCATCCCTTTTTCATCACTATAGGCCAAAGCTCTTGAAGGCGCCATGCGATATGGAAGGCTAGCAATGGGGGCACGGCGTTGCCTACAAGTTTGTAGCCTTCAGACGCGCTTAGCTTAAGCTCTTTGCCCATCATTGACGGTTTGCGCACGAAATCAAAATCATCAGGGAAAGTTTGAATGCGGGCGCATTCTCTGACAGTCAATCGCCTTTCCTGCAAGCCCGCGTTGATTTCAGAGCTATATTTCCCGCCATGTTCAATCGAGAGCCTGCGGAACTCAATATTGCCATGATGCTCAGCTCTTATTGTTGGGCCAATACCACCTAAGTCAACTTCCGTTTGGCCTTGGCAATGCGAACCGTACCATTTTGCTTTTGAGAATGACTGTTGCGCCAAATCTTGTGAGGCATTAGGCTCCGGTAAATCCAAGATATAATCCCCTACCGTAACATATGGAAGCAAAGAGTGCTCGTCAAACAAGGGAAGCTCATGCGAGCCATGGGTTTGTTTAGGGTAAGGATTGAATTCATCTGGGATGTTTGGCTTGGACAGTTGTTTCGCAGCCTCTTTCGTTATAGCATCCTTTCTGAAGCCGATAAATATGACTCGTTCTCTGCTTTGCGGAATTCCAAACATCGGCGCATACAATACTTTGGCATCAACAACTAGATAGCCAGGGCCGATCTTTCGGAAATCATTTTCTATTATCTTTTTCGTGTCAGCAAGGCTGACTAGGCCCTTTACGTTTTCCGCTACAAATACTTTTGGGAGAGCTATTTCAATAACATGCCTCATCCACATGTATAATTTGCCGCGATTTTCTTCGGTAGGGTTGTCAATATCCGCAAGTGGCTTGCCATGGTGTCCTTTATGGGAATTAAATCCATTTCTTTTGCCCGCCACGCTAAAATCTTGGCATGGGAATCCGCCTGTTACGATATCAGTATTAGGGAATATCTGTTCGCCTTGCCTGTGTGATTTGACTAGGTCCACGATACTGTTTAGGTGAAAATCATCTTTGCCCGCGCCTCGAGCAGTGAAATATGGAACCCAGGCCGCCTTGGCAGCGGGAACAATGTCATTTGCGAAAATGGTTTTAAATTTAGTACGGGGTAGATTTACCCATTTCGCATCTTTAGCGCCTTTAATCCATTCCGGATGTAGCTTGTGGTTTATTGATTTAGCTAGAACTTGGAATCCTCCCTCAAATCCCAAATCCATCCCTCCACATCCCGAAAAAAGAGAGACTATTTTTAGCTTTGCATCATTCATAAATGGGTATGCTCCTCATGTGAAGCTTCGCTTTTTGCATAGATTTCATGGCGTTTCGAAGGATTAGTCCCAATGTGCTTAATTCCAGTAATATTTCCCCGTCCTTTTTAATCTATCCTGGGGGGCGTGTCGTCGCGCCGCGGTTACGGGTTTCTCCGCATGGGGCGGCTGCGGATTTCCACTGGCCTAGCGCCGCATAAGGTTTTCGCTCGGCTCGCCACGTTTTCAGTAAAAATCATACCGTGTTGCATGAAAAAGTCAATTGGATTGGGCGACGATCTACGCGGAGGGGCTCGTTGGCTTCGGCCGGGCGCGAAGCGATAGTATTATTTGGGGCCGTTTGCATGGTAGCCTCTCGGGGTTAGGAGTCGTCCATCTTTGGTTATGATGGAGTTGGCGGCGCCGATGATGACGAGGGTGGACATGTCGACTCTCGCTACTGGGAGGTCTTTGAGCGGGCCGACCCAGGCATATTCTCCTTCGCGGAAGGCGTTCGCCACCAGACCGCAGGGTTGGTCTCCGCCTCTTTTCGCCGCGAATTCCGCGACGGTCCAATCAAAGAGTTCCTTCCGTTTTTTGCTTCTTGGATTGTATATGGCGCAGGCGATATCGATGTCGGCGATAGCGGAGATCCGTTTTTTTATTGTTTCCTTGGGGGTCATAAGGTCGGATAGGCTGACGACGGCGTAGTCGTTCATCAGCGGCGCGCCAAGGATGGAGGCGGCGGCGTTCGCGGCGGTGATGCCGGGGATTGTGTCCACGATGATATCGTCCCAGGCGTCGTCCTCCTCCAAAAGCTCCATGACGAGTCCCGCCATTCCATAGACGCCCGGATCGCCCGAACTGACGACCGCCACCATATTGCCCTCCTTGGCCAGCTTGATGGCCTCGCGGCAGCGATCGACCTCCTCGGTCATGCCGGACGAGACGACGATTTTTCCATTCATCGCTTCTCTGGGGAGCAAATCCAAGTATTTGCGGTATCCGACGATAGCCTCGGCGTTGCTTATAGCGGCCACGGTGTCTAGTGAGAATAGTCTGGAGCTGCCGGGCCCGATGCCAACCAGCATGATAACGCCTTTGGCCTTGGCGATGGCCACGGTGACCTTGTCGGTTTTCATTTTTTCCAAGACGAGCCCACCATCGTTAGCGCCAATTATGGCTGCGGCCTCCGCGACGGAAGGGGTTCCAACCGCTTGTAGGGGCTTGTCCGATGGATTGGGGACTTCGACCTCAGCCAATTCCTTTTCGGATATCGTTTCCAGCGAAAGGTCGTTGTCCTCGAGGAAGTCCAGCAATCCCGGCTCGTTGCCTTTCGCGTCGCACGTAGCCACGCCCAAAATGTCGTCGAAGGAGATGCCGACAGTTTGCATCGCCTTTTCCACGGCGTCGGTTATCTCTTCGCACGTGGTGCCTTTCCTGCATCCGATTCCAATAACGAATTTCATTTTTTCCCTGTTTGGTTGCGGCTCTGTTGTGAGCTTAAAATCAATACGGGGATGTTGATTTTCGACATTATTTCCGGAGCCGGGTCCAATAGGGCCGCCGCTACCGCATCTTCCGCGGGAAGATCGCCTTTCCGCAAAAGTCTGACGTTTCCGACATCGCCGTAATATTCGTTATAGACCTCTTTCGGGATGGCGACATCGATGGCGTCGCCTTCGACGAGCGCCTTGTTGAGCGCTTTTATCTTTCCCGGATTCTCTACTTTCCAGCCTTTTATCGCCGCTAGTTCGTCGAGGGCGGTGAGCCCGTGGACATCGGACGAGGTGGTAACGACGGGCGTTCCCCCCGTCGCGGCGGCGACATCTTGGGCGAGGCGGTTGGCACCGCCGAGGTGTCCTCCAATCAGGCTGATGGCGAAT
>WFSE01000016.1 GCA_015486135.1 Lentisphaeria bacterium | reverse complement strand
GGGTTCAAGTTGACGCTGAAATCCAGGGGGGCCGATTCGGGGAGGGGGACGCCTAGCGTAGCCGATTCGCCCCGAGGGTTGCCTCCATGGATGTCGTGCTTGTTTTTCATAATGATGGTGTTCTGAATAATTGTAGCGCGTTCTGTTTTCGCCTAGTTGATGTTTTCTTGGCGGTGCCACACTCCGTGTGATCCAAAGGTGTCCTTTCCTGTTTGCGGTAACACGCCGCAGCCATGCCTGGAGTGCCTTTCCGCGAAACCCGTCTTGTCCCGCCGTAGCCTTGCTATAGGAGGCGACAGTGGGATCCGCGTTCCAGCAAGTCCCAAATTGGTGGGAACTATACCTCCTAGGTGCCTTGTGGCAAGTGGGAGGTGGGGGGGCGCTCTTGTCTTTCCGCGGGCCGCGAGTATATTCGGAGTTATTATGATAGCTGACAATCGATTGAGAAGTTTGTCGCGTATCCGCGTTGCCGGGATTCTGGTGGCGTGTTGTTGCGCGTTGTTCGCATGCGGGGTTTCCGCGGCTCCTTCGCCTGGCGCCGCGTCGGATTCCGGTAAGCATGAGACTAGCGACGAGTATGCCACTATTTCGATGTTCATGGATGTTTTGGAGTTTGTGAGAGAGAAGTACGTGGATGCCGACAAGGCTAAATTCGACAAGTTGATAGAGAATGCGATGAGGGGGATGCTGGCGGGATTGGACCCTTTCAGCTCTTATATGCCACCCAAACTTTACAACATGATGGAGCGCGAGACGGCGGGGAAGAAGTACGGTGGGCTTGGTGTCTATGTGGGGATTAAGAATGGCAAGCAGATTGTCAACGCGCCAATTCACGATGGCCCGGCGTTCAAGGCTGGGATTCGCCCTGGAGATGTTATCCTCTATGTGGATGACACCGCTGTCAGCGGGCTTTCGGAGCAGGAGTTTGTGAAGATGCTCAAGGGGCCTGTCGACTCAAAGGTGAAACTGACGATATATCGTCCCGCCACGAGGGAGACGAAAGAGATAACCGTAACCCGCAGTTACATAACGCCGTCGTCCGTGAAGTGGACGATGATGCCCGACCATGTGGGGTATATAAAGATATCAGTGTTTAACCGGCCATTGGCGGAGCAGTTGGACAAGGCGCTCGTGGAATTGTCGAAGGGGGGGATGACGGCCTTGGTGTTGGATTTGCGGAACAATCCCGGAGGGTTGCTCGATGCCGCGGTGGAAGTGTGCAGCCGTTTTTTGGATACGGGCAAGTTGGTGGTTTTTATTCGTGGTCGCAATCCCGGGGAGCGTAAGGATTATCTCGCTCGGGACCGCGATAAATACACGGATATTCCGATAGCGATTTTAGTTAACGGCAACAGCGCCAGCGCGGCGGAGGTGGTGTCTGGATGCCTCAAGGATTACAAGCGCGCGGTTCTTATTGGAGAGAGGACGTTTGGCAAGGGGTCGGTGCAGTCGATAATTCGCTTGAGGAACGGAGCAGCGTTGAGGCTGACGACTGCCAAATACTACACTCCGAGCGAGATGGTCATCCACGGCCACGGGATCGAGCCGAACATAGGGGTGAATGTTCATCCCGTAATCGAATCGAAGCTGTTTTTTCAATCGATGGCGTATCCTGGCGAGATAATGCCGCAAGGCCCTCGCGCAGTTCGCGACGTGCAGTTGGAGCGCGCCGTTGAGATACTCAAAGGGGTGCGTTTATTCAAGCGCGACTGACGCATCTCCAGTTGCCTGCAACCTTTCAATCCTCGAAGCGAAATGAAACGACCCGTTCTTGTTATTGGCTTGAACCCGGCTTGGCAGAAAACGATGGTGTTCGATGAGTTCGTCGTCGGCGAAGTGAACCGGGCGTCGGAATTTTTCGAGCTGGCTTCTGGGAAGGGGGCTAATTTCGCTTTAGCGATGTCGGCTGTCGGGACTCCCACTATGTTGTTCCAGTTTTCCGGTGGACCTACGGGAGAGAGATTCCTTGATAATCTAATGCGTTGCGGAGTGAACGTGGTTAACAGGCTTGTTGATTCCAACACTCGGACCTGCACCACGATTGTTCGCCGCGGTTGCGCGGAGGTGACGGAGCTCATAGAGCCGGCCGGGTCAGTGTCCGCGGAAGACGCAGAATGGTTGCTTGAGCGAGTATTGGAGAATCTGTCCGAGTGCTCGGGAGTCGCGTTTTGCGGTACGTCGCCTCCTGGCGTCCCGGTGTCGTTCCACGAGCGGTTGGCGGAAGCTGCGGAAGGGAAGGGTATTCCTCTCCTTTTGGATGCGTACAAAGAAGTGGATGGGATATTGGCTTCGGGGGCGGTGTCGGTATTGAAGATAAATCGGTTCGAAATCACGGAATTGAGCGGGTTCCCGGATGTGGAAGAGGCCGCGCGCGCGTCGTCGGAGCGTTACGGGGTGGGAGTAGTGGCGATTACCGACGGTCCTGAGGAGGCTGTTTTGCTGTCCGATGGACGGATTTCGCGACACATGCCTCCACGGGTGGAGTGCCGCAATCCTATTGGCGCTGGCGATGTTGTATCCGCAACGTTGTTCGCCAAACTTCTAGAGGGGGTTCCCCCCTGGGAGGCCTTCGGCTTCGCTTTAGCCGCGGGATCCGCAAGTTGCGAATCGATTTTACCTCCTAGAGGAAGCATATCCTAGCGATACACTGATCGAAGCTTTCCTGTCCGCTTATGATGCCGATTTCAACTCGCAGGAAAAATATTGGGATGTCGCGTCGGTCCAGTCTTGGAAGCCTGACCGCGTCTTTCTCCGTGGTTATAATGAGTTCTGCTTTGGCTTGTTTCGATTCGTTGATGAAATCGATTATCTCTTGCTGGCGATATCTGTGATGGTCGGCATAACGTCTGGCCTGAACGATTTCGGCTTTGAATTCCGTCAGGAAATCCTCGAACGACTGTGGGTTGGCTATGCCGCTCAAAGCCGCGATTTTTTTCCCTTTTAGGAATGAGAGGTCGCACCGTTCAGCCTTGTTGTAGACATCTTCAAGGTATTTTGGTTCGTGCCGGCATTCGATTATTTCTGCTCTTCGGTTGTGTTTTCTGAGAAATTTTTTCAGGTGTCTCAAGTGGGATCCGCCGTTTGATTTCGTGAGAAATATGTAATCGGCTCTCCGTATGTTTTTGATTGGCTCCCTGAGGAGTCCCATTGGAAGGACGTTGTGGTTGTGGAAAGGGTGGGTTGAGTCTACCAACAGGATATTCAATTTCGGTTTGAGGTCCAGGTATTGGAACCCGTCGTCTAGGATAAGCGTGTCGGATTCGAATTCGGAAATGGCGAAAAGCCCTGACTTGACACGGTCCTTGTCCACTAGTACGACCACGTTTTTTAGATTGGACGCGAGCATGTAAGGTTCGTCTCCAGCCGTGGCGGAGTCAAGTAGTAGGTTGGAGCCGTCGGATACGACTCTTGGGGGGACTTCGTGGCGTTTCGATGTGAATTTAGCTTTGAGTTTAACCCAAAACGAGCGGTCCTTGCTACGATATCCCCGGCTGAGAACCGCGACTCTGCGACCTTTTTGACTGAGCGTTTTAGCGAATATCTCCACGACGGGGGTTTTCCCGGTTCCACCGCAGGTGAGGTTTCCGACGCTGACAACTAGGCATCCCAGGGCCTTGTTACGGAAAATCCTTTTGTCGTATATCCAGAGCCGGAACTGCGCTGCCCTCCTGTAAACCCTGGAGACGAGAAAAAGGAGGGCTCTCGTAAGGGTGTCTAGAACGGAGTCGCGCTTTCCGTTAATAACTCCCAGGAAATGCTGTTCCAATTTTTCGCTTAGTTCCCTGGAGTTCATTTCCCGTCGGGCGCCATTCGATACAATTGGTCTATCCCGTAGCGGAGGCGAATTTCGCTGTCCGCCTGCTTCAATACTCGCGGCGAGAGCCAGAGCGGAATGTTCCCTGGCATGAGTGTGAGTTTAACCACTTTCTTCGAAGTGTCGTCCATAATTTTCTTGAGATCGCTCAAACCCGATATCGGCTTGTCGTTGACTTCCTTGACAATATAGTCGTTCATCTGCAACCCTATATTGGAGGGGTGCGACAGGGTTCTCGAGAGGACTACGACCTCGCGGCGTTTGTCGGAGCTTAGGACCCCTTTGTCGTCCTGCCAAGCCGAAAGGAGAGGGAGGGGGGCAGTGTTGTAGTAGTTGGAGCCCCATTCCTTCAGATATGTCAAAGTCAACGGGAGGAAGACGAAACCACCTCGAACCAAGTAGGCCGTTGGTTTCATTGTTGAGTTGAAGGGAACGAGCCACTTGGAGTCGTCCACCGCCGATAGATTCAAGTCCAAGTCTATTTTTTTCCCATCCCGGACGATGGAGGCTTTCATGGTTTCGGTGACGAAATGTTCGGAGAAGAGGTGCGAATGAAACAACGGGCCGAATATCGGGTGCTTGTAGCGCCCCCAAGCGTCAATTTGATGTCCATCGAGCGCTAAGAGGACATCGCCTTCTTTCAGTTGGTCGTGACCCGAGCCTTGTTGGTATATTTTTGTTACGAGGCACCCTCCGTCCGTTTCCGAAAGTCCCAACTTTTTCCTGAGGTAGCGTTGGGTCAAGGGGCTAATACTGAATCCCGGCATAGCCGTGGGGGTTCTGGACTGTCCCGTCGCCAAATCGAACGAGCGCGAAATGATATCGCAGGTGGCTATTATAAAGTCGTACTCGTTTCCTCCTTGCGTAGCCAAGCCGAAGAAGTTGCCTTTGTCGTCGAAAACTGGCACTCCAAATCCTGTTTTTGGGTGGCTCGAACGTATGGCGTGGAACATTATGTAGGTCTGGAAAGAATTGAAGTTGTATCTCGTGTCGGCCTTGTCCAAAATTGCGCTACCCTCTACCAACATGCCGTTGCTGGTTTTCCAATACATGCTCAGTTTCGCGGAGTGCTTGAAAGCGGAGATGCTTGGAACTGGAAGCGGCTTGGCCTCCTTAGGCAGATTTCCAGTCAACAAGGCCAAGTTGGAGTCGAAGTTGACAGCCTTGATTGTGAGTGGTATTGGCTCAGGCTCGTCACCGAATGTCGCGCGTATTACCCGGGCGTTCATAATGTTGGACGCCAAAGTCAAGACAAGGTTTTTTCCCACCACTACCCCTTGTCCGCTGCGGGTCATCGTCGGTCTCCATATCCACGGGGCGTGATATGAGGGGAGTTGGACGATAGACGACACCCTTACAATGCTTGGAGACAATTGTTTTTTTAGTGCTTCCGAATCGGGGCGGAGAAGTGCGCAAGACGTCATGGCCGCAGCCATCGCCGGAAGGCACCTCAGTAGCAGTTTGTATGTTTTTCCAGTCATAGTCTTTCCTTGGCGGACACATGATATTTAAGGAGGATGCTGGCGTTTTTAGCCACCGCATCCTTGCGGGATATTACCAAGGGGACATCGCATCCCATGAATTTGATTTCAATTAAATCACCGTCCGATTTCTCCAGCGCGTTCTTTAGTTCCACGAGGCTATGTATGGTAATCCCGTTGACAGTTTCCACGACCTGTCCCGTGAATTTCTCCATATTGACGTTGACCTCGTCCGGAAGCACTTTGGCCAAAACCGGGAATTCCTTGTAGGCGGTGTATTTTGGTTCGGCATGAGCGTTCACGTAGAGCTCTTTAAGGCAGAGGGGGAGGGCTCCCCATCCGCCTGAAGCGGAGATATATCCTTTGGAAAACACGGTAAAAGCCAGTCCGCCGAAGATATAGTATCTGGGCACCACTCCATAGGGATTTCTCGAGGGGATAGGCATTTTCCATGTGGCTGCCTTCAAACTGACCGTCTTACGTTTGCCATCGCGCCATATACCCATATTCAGAGTTTCCCCTACCTGCAGGCGTTCCATCACTTCCTCGAAGTTAACCTTGCGTCCGTCCAGGATGATGAAGCCGTCATTGCTGATATCCTTTCCCCCTATCGTTAAAATGATATCCATAACTTTCAATTTTTTGTACGCTGGCATTCCCGGGAAAAGCTTTGCGACGACGACTCCCGTCATGCCATCGGGTAGCCCCATCAGCTTCCTGAATGTTCGATTCAGGCAATAGGCCCGGTACTGCACCGCCAAGTCGGGGAACTCGTCCACTTTGCCGTCGGCGATGTCCTCCAGGAAGTGCTTGACGACTATGGAGGGGATCATGTAGCCCAGATTCTCCCCTCCGTTGACTCCCTGGAACGCCACTCCGATAACCTTTCCGTTTTGCATTACCGGCCCACCGGAGTTGCCAGGGTTTATGGCGGCGTCGGTCTGTATCGTCAGGTGCTGGTCGATTCCCGAATGGGCGTAGGTATTCATTTCTATTCTGCTGACCACGCCTCTAGTTATGGATAATTGGAGGCCTCCCATCGGGTAGCCGTAAGTGGTCGCCTCGCTGTCAAGATCCGGAAGTGGCCCGAACTCCAACGGTTTGAGGCCCTTGTAGAATTTCGGATCGTCCACTTTTAGAATAGCCAAATCCGTGCAGTGGGATATGTACTCGACTTTCGCCGGATACCTTTCAGCTTCGGTGAATTTTTGCACCTCCAGGTAAATTGCATCGCTGACGACGTGGGCGTTGGTGAGAATGCGATTGCCCGAAATTATGAACCCCGTGCCGACCGCCAATTGGACCTGCGTCTTTTTCCAAGGCTCCACGAAGGAGTAGGTTTGGGACGCGCATTTGATTTTGATGACGGATTGCTTTATGTCATTTTCGGGAGGTGGCGCCGCCACAGCCAGAGCGGATACCAACGACAAAGCGAAAAAAAACAGCATTTGCAGTCCGTGATGAACATTTCGTTTCATTTGGATGGCTCCCCGTACATGCCTTTCAACTTGTTTAGAGCGTTTGTTGCCTGTGTTGTCCACATATGGTCGGGATACTCTTTCACAAAGCGGTCGTACCAGTATATGGCCACTTGATGTTCCCTCTCTTGCTCCGCGCATTTCGCGGCGTGGTAGAGGAAATAGGGCATCTGGGGGGCGCCGGGGAAGATTATGACAGCTCTCTCCGCCAATATGCGCGCCTGCTTGTACCGTTGCAGTCTGAGCTTGACCAAAATGGCCTCTTTCACTTTTTCGGGGGATTCGGGGTCCAAGGGCCTGTCAAATGCCTTGTCCGCAATCCTGGATGTCCACAGGGGGATGGTGGCAACTCCTATAGCACCCACAACTAACGCCGCTACGAATAATTTTTTCAGCATTGCCGACACATCCTCCTAGGTAGCGGAATGGCTCGACCACCCACCGCCAAGGCGAATGTATCACCGTTGGCGTTGCTTGTCAAAGTATATCTTCTTGTTTTGGCTTGTTTTCTTGTGCCTTAATTGCCTTTTCCGCATCGGGATTCCGGAACGGGCTTAGGATTCGTCGGCAAGTTTGCCCGCTACTTTCTGGTTTGCATCCAGGAATGCCTGAGCGTCCGGTACCGCGATGACTTCGGAGCGGGAGAGGTCCAGCATCCGCTTTCGCTTTTCCGAGTCCCCGTTGTAGCGCTCGAGATATCTCGAAAGGGTTCTTGGGCTCAATTCCTCGAAGAGGCGCTGTCCATATTCCTCCACGTAATCGGCGGCGATGACCGACACCAGCGCCGAGGGGGGATTGTGCATCCCCATATGCCGGAGGAAATCCTCCACCATTTTCTGGCATTCTATCTCGTCGAAAATCGGAAATGCCACAGTACGCCCGCGGCTCAGCACGTTGGCGGGAAACTGGGAGTTGGACGCCACAACGATCGTGACGTTGGGGGGAAGCGCCAGGCTCCCTCCAACCTGGGTGCGGAAATGGTACCAATCGACCTTTTCCGCGTCGACATCGTCGAAGAACACCGCGAATTTCCGGTTTTTTCTGGCGGCCAAAGTTCGGACGAGCCCTCCCAGCGGCCGTTCGAGATTTTCCGGTTCGGGGAGGATAATCGTCAGGTGTTCCGTCGCCAACGCGTGCGATATCGTCATGTGGGTTTTTCCCAAGCCGGGATGGCTCGATATGAAGAGGGGAAGGTTGTCTCCTTTCTCCTCGAACGCGGCGAAATATTTTGTGAAGGCCTCTCTGGCGTCCCTGTAGCCGAAGAACTCGTCCACTTTGCGGATTGGAGCGAGTTTGACCGGGGCGAATTCCCCTTCGGAGTAACGGAAGGCCCGCCCGACGCGGAAAGGGTCGGCTTCCATAGCCTTGCGGCGCAATACGTCTCCCAGCGCCTCGCCCGCCTCGTCTTTCTCCAGAAACGCTCCTGGCTCCAGGAGCGCGTCAACCTCCGGGTGGAGACGCGCTACCGCACCGGTGGGCGCTAAACCCCGCAGGACATCGACATACGAAGCAACCATCTCCGCTCCTTCGTCCACCAATATTTTCGCATGGGCCAGCTGGAATTCCAATGCCGGATTTTTTTCCTTCCGCCCGTCATTTGCGGAGGCGTCGAACAATGTGCCCGCCGTCATGACATCCAGAACTCCTGCCGATACGGAGTCTTTCAGAGGCGCTTCTCCATATTCGACCGCCAGATAGTTCAGATAATCCACCGAGTCCGGAACGCTTCCCATTGGCTCGACAAGCCTAGATGCCCCGTCGCCGGTTTCTAGAAAGGTGTCGATCTCCGAGGCTACGGCATCTACCAGACGGCCATACACTTCCACCACCGCCCGATGGTCGAAGTCCCTCACGGTCAGATGGCCAGCGCGTGGTGTTTGGAATAGGGCGTTGAAACTGGCCTTGACCCTCCCTGCGGATTTCCGCAACTTGGATAGTCGTTTTTTGATGTCCGCATTGTTTGCCATTTCGCAGAACCTCCTCGGACCTCCCCTAGCGAAGGAAGGAGTGAATGTTTCCCTGTTTCGTTTTTACACTAATTCCAATCTTTGCTTCCCGCATTGTCATATTCAAAAAAATCTGTGGAGTTTCAGCAAACACGCACGCCTTGTTTTCGGGCCGCCGAGGCGAGTTTTTTATCCAAGGTCATGAGCGAGGCGCCATGTCTCCGGGCCGAAACCATGTAGAGCATATCGTAAACTGTCATCCCGGTAAGGGCGGCGGCGTTCAGCGTCTCCTGGGCCATGTCGTTGGTGTCAAGCACGTCGTCGGGAATTCGCAGCGAGGCGTCAAGATACTTTTCGCATTCATCTATCGGCATATCGCTGTATTGATAGTATTTCCAAAGCACATTGGTTACTTCGGCGATAAAGAGAGAAGGGACAATGACAGTGTCGGCCATTACTAGCGTATCGGCTAAACGCTCGGATTGGTTGCGATTGAGTACAACCTCTATCGCCGCGCTCGCGTCAATGACTATAATCATCTGTCTCTGTCCTTACGCAATAATTCAATAGGAGACTTTAATTTTTCAGTAGTCACGGTGGGCTGGAATGCTCTAATCTCCGCTAACAGCGCCTCGCGCCTTTTCTTTGGGTTTTCTTCGCATTCAAGCCCTTCCGTCAGTATGACGATGGTTTCCTGAGCTAGACTGCGATGATCCCGCTTCGCCGCGCGAGCTAGTTTCAAAAAAAGGGGTTCAGGCATATCTCTTACTTGTAGAGACGGCATGGGCGGCCTCCTTGCATGCATAATTCATCATATTGCATTTTTCATAAAATAACATCATAATGCGAGAATACAAGGAGCCTAGGGGGGCGGAACTTGACGGAAACGCTCCGAGGGCTTCAAGTAGGAGGGGATACGGAGACACCATGGACTATCTGTTTATTTTATGGTATTTGGCTACCTTGGCGCTGGTAGGCTGGGCCGCGGTGTCGATTGTTTTGCTAGGTGAACGCCGCGGTCTTGCCGAGACTGTAGCTCTTTCCATGCTTTTCGGCGCTGGGGTGGTGCCCGCTATCATGTTTTTCCTAGCCTGGGCGGGAGTAGCTCCGAACCGGGCGGTCATCGCCTGCCAAGGCGTTCTTTCCGTGGTCCTTCTGGTGGTCTTGTGGAGGCGGGGGAAGTTGGCTTTGCCGACTTTAACAAGGGGGGGGGCTGGGAAAATGGAGGTCGCCGCGTGTTGCGCATGCTTTATTGCCGTGGCCCTGGCATTGTTCGTGGTCTCTATTCATTCCCTCGTGGCTCCAGTATTTGATATAGACGCGTACGCACTCTGGGGGCTGAAGGCGAAGGCCGTTTACCACGAGGGGCTTCGGGGCGACGGGCTCTTCCATCGTTTGCCGTTGAGCTACAGTCATCTCAACTATCCATTGCTGGTGCCGTTTCTGGCGGGTGGCGTTTTCTCCGCGGTTGGGAGGCTGGACGATTCCATATGGAAGGTGGTTTTTCCGTTCGTATATACCGGGGGGGCGCTTTTCATGTTCGCCGCCCTAAGATGGCATCTATCCAGAACCGCGGCGGCATTGCTGACGGCTGTTTTCGCCACCGCTCCCGGAGTCTTGAAGTGGGCTGGAGCCGGGACCGCGGATTTCCCTTTGACAGTGTTCCATTTTATGTCGGTGTTCTACCTTCTCGCCTATTTGGAGAAGAGGCGACGGTCCGATTTCGTGTTTTGCGCGCTTGCCACGGCGCTTGCCGCTTTCACAAAGAACGAGGGGTTGGCGCTGGGGGCTGTGAACGTGGCGGTGATGGGGATGTTCCTATTTTTCCCAAGGCCATCAAGGAGATCGTTTGCCATGGCGGTCCTGTTCGCGGGTGTCGTCGCGGCGCTTGTCCTCCCTTGGCTGATATGGCGGGCTGGCATTCCAAACACCCATCCCGAGAACTATACCGGGGGACTTATCAAACTCTTTTCAGCGGGAAGCTGGCGGAGGTTGCCGGAGATATTGGGGCTGTTCCTAAAAGGGATATTCGGCCTCCATCGTTGGGGACCGCTGTGGATTCTCGCTATCGCCGCGGTGGTGTTGAACCCGACCCCGATGCGCCAACGATATGTGGCCGCGGGATGGTTCCTTTTGGCCGCGCATTTCGCTGTTTACATATTGGTGTTTATGATCTCCCCTTGGTCGCCACAATTCCTTGCCGACATGTCGCTCGACAGGATACTGCTCCATGTCGTCCCCGTTGTCTTGTTCATTGCGGCTTTTCATGCTGCGCCGGCGTTGGCCGGGAAGGGGGACTGCGGAAGGACAGGCCCAGGGGAATGATGATGGCGGCATTGACTTTTCTTCCGTGCAAGCCTTTTTCATCTCCGTCCGCGGAGATGGAAAAACTTCGTG